>NZ_WBKP01000039.1 GCF_009602465.1 Cumulibacter manganitolerans
CAGCACGCCGGGCCGCCGCCCCAGCACGCCAGGCCGCCGGCCGGGCGCGGCGGGGGCGATCGCCTCGAACCGCCCGGTCGCCCGCGCGCGCGGCCACCACGCCTCCCAGAACCGATCAGCACCGTCGTCCACAGCAGCGATGGTAGGCGAGCCGCCGCCGGCGTTCAGTACGCTGCACCCCCATGAGCACCCCCGCCCCGCAGCCGGCACCGGTCCCCGACGAGATCGGCTCGTTGCTCGTCGTCCGGCACGGCCAGACCGAGTGGTCGCGCAGCGGCCAGCACACCAGCTACACCGACCTCCCGCTGCTGCCCGAGGGCGAGCGGCAGGCGCGTCGCCTCGGCCCGCTCCTCGAGGCGTTCGGACCGGTACGCGTGCTGTCGAGCCCCCGGACCCGCGCGCGACGGACCGCGGAGCTGGCCGGCTTCACCCGCTACGAGGTCGACGACGACCTCGTCGAGTGGAACTACGGCCGGTACGAGGGCCGCACCCGCCGCGACGTGCAGGTCGAGCGCCCGGACTGGACGATCTGGACCGGCACCCCGGACGGCGGTGAGCTCATCACGGACGTCGCGGCGCGCGCCGGGCACGTCATCGAGAAGGTGCTGCCGGACCTGCACGACCGGCGCTGCGTCGCGGTGTTCTCCCACGGGCACTTCTCGCGGGTGCTGCTGGCTACCTGGCTGGGGCTGGCCCCGGCCGACGGCCGGATGTTCTCCCTCGACGCCGGCTCCTTCGGCGTGCTCACCGAGGACCGCGGCCAGCGCGTGCTGCGACGGTGGAACCAACCCACCTGAGCGCACGGCGATAGGGTGGAGCGGTGAAGATCGACAAGGACGCCGCACCGTTCACCGCCCTCGCCGCCGCGCCGACCGTGGTCGCCGCGCTCGCCGGGAAGCGGCGGCTGGCCCTCGGCCTCGCGGCGCTGACCGCCGGCGTGACCGCCTTCTTCCGCGACCCGCAGCGGTTCCCCGACCTCGGGCACGAGGTCGACGCGAGCATCGTGCTGGCTCCGGCCGACGGCCGCGTGATGCACGCCGGCCCCGGGCAGGCCGGGATCGCCCCCGAGGGCGACTGGAACCAGGTGAGCATCTTCCTGTCGCTGCTCGACGTGCACATCAACCGCACGCCGTACGGCGGGACCGTGACCAAGGTCGCGCACCGGCCCGGCCGCTTCCTGGCCGCGTTCAAGAACGAGAGCGCCACCGAGAACGAGTGCACCGAGCTCGTCGTCGAGCGCGACGTGGACGGAGAGCACCGCGTCGTCGTGTTCCGACAGATCGTGGGCCTGCTGGCCCGCCGGGTGGTCACCCGCGTCGCGCCGGGCGACCGAATCGCCACGGGCCAGCGGATCGGGCTGATGAAGTTCGGCTCCCGCATGGACGTCTTCGTCCCGGCGAGCGTGCCGCTGTTGGTCAGCGAGGGCGACCGGGTCATCGCCGGCGAGTCCACGCTGGCCCGCTGGCCGCAGAGCGGGAGCGTCGCGCGCTGATGGTCCACCGCCAGCCACCTGAACCGGGCACCGGCCGGGTCCGGGGAGCCCTCCAGCGCGGACGCCGCGGGTTCCGCCTCATCTCGCAGACCGGCGCCCGGGTCGTCGCGCCATCCCGGCTGCACGGGGGCGCCCGGTGGCGCGCCATGCTGCCGAGCCTGTTCACCCTCGCGAACATCCTGTGCGGCTTCGGCTCGGTGCTGCTGTCGTTCCAGGGCCGCTACCACTTCGCGGCGGTGCTGATCGGCGTCGCGGTCGCCCTGGACATCTCCGACGGAGCCGTGGCCCGCGCGGTCGGCGCGATCACCCCGTTCGGTCTGCAGTTCGACTCGCTGGCCGACCTCATCTCCTTCGGCCTCGGCCCCGCGGTGTTGCTGCACACGTGGGGCTTCGGCGCCTCAGGCCCGCTCGCGTGGGTGCTGCCGATGTTCTGGCTCGCCTGCGCAGCGTTCCGGCTCGCGCGGTTCAACGTCACCATCGACCCCCTGGCCGACAAGCGCTACTTCATCGGGCTGGCCAGCCCCGGCGCCGCGGGCGTCGTCCTGGCCTCGGTCTTCCTGTTCGAGCCGCCGTTCGACGGCTGGTCGATCCTCATCCCGATCCTCTCCGGCGGGATCGCGGCCGCGCTGATGGTCTCGTCGTACCGCTTCATGTCCTTCCGGATGCTGGTCTCGCCGAAGGGAAACGGCGTCTACGTGTCGATCGGCGCGCTGGTGCTGCTGGCGGTCGGCTTCGCGACCGTGCCGGCCGTGACCGGCGCCATCGTGGCCTACGGCTACGTGCTCGTCTGCCCGCTGGGCTGGATCACCGCCCCCGTCCGCCGCAGGCTGCTCGGGCCGGGTGCCGTCGCGCCGCCGCGCTACAAGCTGCCGTCGGTGCTGTTCCCGGAGGAGCCCGACGAGGTGGACCCCGACGAGTACGAGGACGACGAGGAGGCGCAGTCGGCCGAGCTGTTCGGCGACCACCCCAACGCGCCTCACACGTCGCGGCCGTAGCCCTCCCGCACCGGCCGCGAGAACAGCAGCACCAGCAGCGCGATGGCGACCACGAGCACCGGCAGGCCCACGGCCACGTTGCCGAGGGTGAACGCGAGCGACCAGCCCACCGGCACCAGGATCAGCTGCAGGACGATCGTCGGTACCCGCGGCCACACCTCGACCTTCCACAGGGCGACCGACATCCGCACGAGCAGCAAGCCGCCCAGCGCCACGAACACCGCGCCCATCAGCGAGGCGGTCTCGTCGGTCGGCTTTCCCGCGAGCGAGAGGTATCCCCAGGCGACGGCGTAGCCCAGCGCGACCAGCCCCTCGGCGAGCACCAGGACCGCGGCCAGCATGAGCTGCGTGCTGCGGTGGGTGCCCGCCGCGTAGGTGTACGGACGCGGGGTCTGGTTCGTCTCATTAGGGCGATCTGCGGGGTCTGTCGGCACGGGAGCAAGGGTACCCACCGCTAGGCTTGGGCCCCATGCGCGCTCTCCTCGTCACCAACCCCAAGGCGACCGCGACGACCCCGCGCGTGCGCGACGTGATCATCGGCGCGCTGTCCGCGCGGGCGCAGGTGGAGGTGGCGCACACCGACCATCGCGGCCACGCGATCGAGCTCGGCACCCGCGCCGCGACGCACGGCTACGACCTGGTCATCGCGCTCGGTGGTGACGGGACGGTCAACGAGATCGTCAACGGCCTGCTCGCCGACGGCCCCCGCGACGGCCTGCCGGCGCTCGCCGCGCTGCCGGGTGGCTCGGCGAACGTCTTTTGCCGCACGCTGGGGCTGTCGAACGACCTGGTCGACGCGACCGGCCAGCTGCTGGAGGCGCTCGCGTCCGGCAGCGGCCGCACGATCGGGCTAGGCCGGCTCGAGGGGCGCTGGTTCGTCTTCACCGCGGGCGTGGGCTTCGACGCCGCGGTGGTGCACGGTGTGGAGCTGCGTCGCGGCAACGGCCGCAAGGCGAGCCCGTTCATGTACGCCGGCACCGCCATCCGCGATTTCTACGTCGGCGAGCACCGGCACCGCACCCGGATGCAGGTCGCCCTGCCCGGGCGGCCGCCGGTGGAGGACGCGTTCCTCGCGATCGTCACGAACACCACGCCGTGGACCTATTACAAGGACACCGCCGTGCAGCTGACCCCCGAGGCGTCCTACGAGACGGGGCTGGATCTGTTCGCGCTGCGCAAGGTCGGCGCGGCGTCGGTGGCCCGGCTGCTATGGCAGGTGACCCGCAAGAAGCCGCACCCGCACGGGCGGAAGGTCACGATCGAGCACGACCTGCAGGAGCTCGTGATCAGCAGTCCCGACCCGCTTCCGGTGCAGGTCGACGGTGACTTCGCGGGAGAGCTCGACCGCGTGCGCATCCAGAGCGTGCCGCACGCGCTACGCGTCATCTGCTGAGCGGGCAGACGTCGCCGGGGCGCATTGTTTAGCGGTGATAAACGTGTCAAGCGTGACCCGCAAGGTTTTATCTCACAGCGCCACACCCCCGAAATATGAGCGTAACGACTGGCACATGGCGCGGCGCCGGGCCAGAATAGTGCGTACGCAATTTGGTTGAGACACCGCCCCCTCCTTTTCCGGCTCGGGGCACGACGGTGCACTCATAGCCGCAGCACAAGGAGTGAATATGGATTGGCGTCACCGCGCTATTTGCCGCGACGAGGATCCGGAGCTGTTCTTTCCGATCGGAAACACCGGGCCGGCACTGAGGCAGATAGAGGACGCCAAGAGCGTGTGCCGCCGTTGCCCCGTCACCGAGCAGTGCCTGTCGTGGGCGCTGACCTCCGGCCAGGATTCCGGGGTGTGGGGCGGCCTCAGCGAGGACGAGCGCCGGGCCCTCAAGCGCCGCCAGGCCCGCACCGCCCGATCGGCGTAGCGAAGACCCACCAGACCTGCATCGAAGGCTCCGAGACCACCCGGTCTCGGAGCCTTCGTCGTCTCACCGGCGGGTCAGCGGCACCTCCAGGACGGCGATCGTGCCGCGGCCGGCGCCGGCGCTGCTGACGCTGATGGTGCCCTCAAGCTCACTCTCCACCAGGGTCTGCACGATCTGCAGGCCGAGCCGGTCGGACGCGCGCAGGTCGAAGCCGTCCGGCAGGCCGCTGCCGTCGTCGGTGATGCGCACCTGCAGCGTTCCCGGGCGGCGGTGCGCCTCGACGGTCACGGTCCCCTGCTCGTGCGGCGCGAACGCGTGCTCGACGGCGTTCTGCAGGATCTCCACGACCACCAGCACCAGGGGCGTCGCCACGTCGGCGGGCAGCACCCCGAAGTTGTCCACCCGCACGATCTGCACCGTGGACTCGGGCGCGGCGACCTCGGCCACCATGGGGATCAGCCGGTCCACGATGCCGTCGAAGTCGACCCGCTCGTCCAGCGACATCGACAGCGTCTCGTGCACCAGCGCGATGGAGCTGACCCGGCGCACGGACTCCGTCAGCGCCGAGCGCACGGCCGGGACGTCGACTCGGCGGGCCTGCAGCCGCAGCAGCGCGGCGACGGTCTGCAGGTTGTTCTTGACCCGGTGATGGATCTCGCGGATCGTCGCGTCCTTGCTCAGCAGCTGGCGGTCGCGGCGGCGGACGTCGGTCACGTCGCGCAGCAGGATCAGCGCACCGGCGTCCCCATGCCGGTGCTCCAGCGGCAGCGCGCGGAACAGCACCGTGCCGCCGCCGGCGTCGACCTCCAGCCGCAGCGGGCTGCGACCCTCGAGCGCGCTGGTCATCCGGGCGACGAGGTCGTCGGCATGGAACCGGTCGTGCACGACGCTGCGCGTCACCTGCGCGAGATCGACGTCCGCCAGGTCGTTGTTCCAGCCCATCCGGCGGTACGCCGAGATCGCGTTGGGGCTGGCGTAGCGCACCCGCCCGTCCTCGTGCATCAGCACCAGGCCGTCGCCGGCCCGGGGCCCGGTGATCATCTCGGTGGCCGCCTCGCTCGGCGGGAAGGTGGCGTGCTCGACCATCCCCAGCAGCGACGTGGCCGCCTCGGTGTAGGCGATCTCCAGGGCGGACGGCGCGGCCGGGATGGGCAGCTGGCGGCGGCGGGTGATGACCGCGATCACCGGTCCGTCGGGCGTGCGGCGCACCCGGAACCGGTCCGGGGAGTCCGGGTCGTCCAGAGTGGCGCTGTAGTCGGCGTCCGCGCCGGCCTCGATCAGGTCGCGCTGGTACGCGGTGGGGCCGGTGGTCGGACGCACCTGCGCTACGCACAGGAACTTGCCCTGCTTGGTGCGCACCCACAGCAGCAGGTCGGCGAACGAGAGGTCGGCCAGCAGCTGCCACTCGCCGACCAGTGCCTGCAGATGCTCCGCGTCCTCCTGGCCGAGCGAGGTGTGCGTGGCGAGCAGGACGTCGAGCGCGGACATCGGCTACTCGATGGTGGCGATCAGGTCGCCTCCCTGGATCACGTCGCCCTCGGCGACGGACACCTCGCGCACCGTGCCGGAGACCTCGGCGATCACCGGGATCTCCATCTTCATCGACTCGAGGGTCACGAGCTCGTCGCCTTCGGTGACCGAGTCACCCGGGGCCACCAGAACCTTGAACACACTGGCAACCATCTCTGCACGGACCTCTTCGGTCATCAACTTCCTCACTTCGTGTTCGACTCGACACCTCACACTCTACCCAGGGCCGTGATGTGCGAGAATTGCTCGTCCTGCAACGATCGGAGTACACATGAGCAAGCGAGGCCGCAAGCGTCGCAGCCGCAAGAAGAACGGCGCGAACCACGGCAAGCGCCCCAACGCGTAGCCACCGCGCGGCACGTGCCGCGAGATACGTAAGAGCCCGAGACCAGCGAGTCTCGGGCTCTTCGCGTTCTAGGGTCGAGGCATGTCCTCAGTGCTCTCGGTCAATGTCGGATCCCCTGCCCCGAACAACGGGAAGGCCGCCCCGACCGGCATCAACAAGCTCCCCACCTCGGTGATCGAGGTGGCCGACCCCGGCCCGAAACGGCGCGGGCCCGGCGGTGCCGGTGTCTCCGGCGTCCGGGGCGACTTCATCGGCAGCGGACGGCACCACGGCGGCAGTGCGCAGGCCGTGTACGCCATGGCCCGCGAGGAGCTCGATCACTGGTCGCGCGAGCTCGGTCGTGACCTGCCCGACGGAATGTTCGGCGAGAACATCACCACCACCGGGCTCGACGTCGACGCCGCCGAGTACGGCGACGTCTGGACGGTGGGCGGCGCCGTGCTGCGGGTGAGCGCACCGCGCGTGCCGTGCCGGACCTTCGCGAACCGGATGGGTGAACGAGCGTGGGTCAGGCGGTTCGCCGAACGCGGCCGGGCCGGGACCTATCTGGCGGTCGTCGCGCCCGGCGCGATCGCTGCAGGGGACTCGATCAGCGTGCGGCGCTCCGGCTCGGGTCTGCTGATCGCCTCACTGCTGACGGCCTGGATGGGCGACGTCGCCGAGATGCGATCGGCGCTGGCGCACGACGACCTCGACGACGAGAGCCGGGCGCGTTTCACGCAGCAGCTGGCCACGCGCGGGACCTGAACCACCGGTCGGCCAGGGGCGAGGGGCTAGCCGCGCGGCGCGAGGCCCAGGGCGCCGGCGAGCGCCTCGAACGAGCGCAGCCGCGGCTGCTGCGCGCCGAGCGGGCTGATCAGCACGAGCTCGTCGGCCGCGCACTCGTCGACCAGCGCCTGCAGCCGCTCGGCCACGTCGTCCGGGCGGCCGGCGAAGACCAGCTTCTCGTTGGAGGGCTTGCGCGAGGCGAACTCCTCCGAGCGGGTGTACTCGAGCGCCTCGTCCAGGCTCGCGCGCGGCCCGCGCTCCCCCGCCTGCAGCTTGTCCTTGAACAGCATCCAGGTCGCGAGCGCGGCGTCCGCGAGGTCCGGCTCGTCGGTGGCGAACGCCAGGGTCGAGACGATCGCGTGCGGGCGGTCGAGGTACGGCGAGGGCTCGAACCGCTCGCGGTACTGCCGCAGCAGCGGAGCGGCGTACTGCGGGCTCATGTGGTGGGCGAACACGGCGATCAGGCCGTTGACCGCGGCGAACGTCGGGCCGTAGTCGCTCGAGCCGAGCATGAAGATCTCCGGCTGCTGATCGGGAATCGGCGCGGCGACCACCCGCGAGTACGGATGGTCCGCGGGGAACGAGTCGTAGAGGAACGCGAGCAGCTGCGCACACTGCTGCGGGAAGTCCTCGTGCGTCTGCCCGTTGCGCAGCGCGTGCGCCGTGAGGCCGTCGGTGCCGGGCGCGCGTCCGAGGCCGAGGTCGGCGCGTCCGGGGAAGATGGTCTCCAACGTGCGGAACACCTCGGCGACCTTCAGCGGGGCCCAGTTCGGCAGCATGATGCCGGCCGCGCCGACCCGGATGCGCTCGGTCGCCGCCAGCAGGCGGGTGATCAGCACCTCCTGGGAGGTGAAGGCGAGGCCGAGGTGGTTGTGGTGCTCGGGGACCCAGTACCGGTGGTAGCCCAGCCGGTCGGCGGTCTGCGCGACCTCGACGGTGTCGGCCACCGTCTGGCCAGCGGTCGCGTCGCCGCTGATCGCGACGAAGTCGAGGATCCCGACGGGGAGGCTCACGGCTGCGCGTCGGGGCGCTGCAGGCGGACGATGGTCTGGCGGGCCCGGATCACGTTGACGCCGTCGGAGATGACCGTCTCGCTCATCTGCACGGTGAGCGCGCGGATGCGCGCCTGGACGCCGGTGCGCAGCCGCTCGGGCGCCACCTCGACGCCGCAGCAGCGCTGCACCAGCGACTTCACGTTGCGCTCGAGGCTGTACTCGCTGCGGCACGGCTCGCATTCCTCGGCGTGCTGAGCCAGCGCCCGGCGATGGGCCTCGTCGCAGCTCTCGTCCTCGAGCCGGTAGGTGTCGATCAGGAACCGGCCGCAGGCGAGCTCATGGTCCCCGCCGCACGGGCAGACGTCGAACTCCGCACTCATCGCTTGACCGTCTCTTTCTCCGCCGGCAGGATGCCGCGCTCGCGGGCGTAGTCGGCCAGCAGGACCTGCAGCTGCTTGCGGCCACGGTGCAGCCGGGACATCACCGTGCCGATGGGGGTGCCCATCATCTCGGCGATCTCCTTGTACGGGAAGCCCTCGACGTCGGCGAGGTAGACCGCCAGGCGGAACTCCTCGGGGAGCGCGGCGAGCGCGTCCTTGATGTCGCTGTCGGGCAACGCGTCGAGGGCCTCCATCTCGGCCGAGCGCAGGCCGGTCGAGGTGTGCTGCTCCGCGGCATACAGCTGCCAGTCCTCGATGCCCTCGCTGGAGGACTCCTGCGGGCGGCGTTGCTGCTTGCGGTAGTTGTTGATGAACTGGTTGGTCAGGATCCGGTACATCCAGGCCCGCAGGTTGGTGCCGGGCCGGAACTGGTGGAAGGACGAGAACGCCTTCGCGTAGGTCTCCTGCACGAGGTCCTCGGCGTCCGCGGAGTTGCGGGTCATGCGCAGCGCGCCGGCGTACAGCTGGTCCAGCAGCGGCATGGCGCCCGCCTCGAACCGGGCGGCGCGCTCCTCGGGCGTCTCCGCGTCGACGTCGACGTCGGCGTCGGGATGCGGATCGTCCGTGGCGTCCTGGCCGGCGGCGACCGCGAGCTCGGCGCTCTCGGTCGGGTCGAGATCCTTCGTAGGATCCTCTTCGCTCATGTAGTCCTTCTCCGCTTGTCGGGCCGGTGCCGGGTGCACGGTCGACAATACGCGGGGGCGTTCCAGGGTGCAGGCAGTCACGAGGTGTGCAACGCCCCGCTCCACGGCGGGTATTCCCGGTGCAGCCGCCCCCGCCGGCCGGTCAGAAGAGGACGGCGTCCGGCTCGATCCGCCGGATGAGGTCCGGGCCGTTGTTGGCGACCTTGCCCACTTCCGCGCCGACCGGCCGCAGCTCCAGCGCCTCGGCGCGCGCCAGGTCGGGGTGCTCCAGCAGGTCGGCCACGTCCTCCTGCGCCGGGTCCAGCCAGCGCGTCCACGCCGCGCTCGGCAGCAGGAACGGCATCCGGTCGTGGATCTCCTCGAGGTGCCCGGCGGCCGCCGTGGTGATGATCGTGAAGGTGGTCAGCCGATCGTCGCCCTCGCCCCACAGCTCCCAGAGCCCGGCGAACGCCAACGACGAGCCGTCCTGGGCGGTCATGTAGTACGGCTGCTTCGTGCCGTCGTCGAGCTTCTTCCACTCGTAGTACCCGTCGGCGGGCACGATGCACCGGCGCTTCTTCAGCGCCCGCCGGAAGGCGGGCTTGCCGGCGACGCTCTCCACCCGGGCGTTGAACATCCGGCCGCCGGTCTTGGGGTCCTTCGCCCAGAACGGCACGAGCCCCCACTTCATCTCGACGAGCTCCCGGCCGGTGGCCGCCGTCTCGCGCGGCGCCCCGTCGTCGCCGGAGGCCGCCGCGGGCGGACCGTCGGGGTCCTCGCGCGGCTTTTCGGCCCGCACCACCGGTACCATGCGCGTCGGCGCGACGTTGAAGTCCGGGTTGCGCTCGGCCGCGATTCGGTTGGTCGCCTCGAACTCCTCGGCGATCTCGACCGGGTTCTTCTTCGACGTATACCGTCCGCACATGCCGCCAGCCTACGTCTGGAACACTGGCCGCATGACGTCTGCGCCGATCCCCTGGGCGCTGCCCGCGGGCGGCGGCCCGGTCTCCGGCACGGTTGCGGTGGCCGGCTCGAAGTCGCTGATGGCGCGCGAGCTGGTGCTGTCCGCCTCGGCCGACGGACCGTCCCGCATCGCCAACGCGCTGCGCAGCCGCGACTCGCTGCTGATGGCCGACGCGCTGCGGGCCCTCGGCAGCGAGGTCGACACCTCGTCGGACACCTGGGTCGTCACGCCGCAGCAGGCGGACGGGCCGGCCGCCGTCGACTGCGGGCTCTCCGGCACCGTGATGCGATTCGTGCCGCCGTTGGCCGCGCTACGCAGCGGCCGGACGACGTTCGACGGAGATCCGCACGCCCGCACGCGGCCGATGGCTCCGCTCCTGGACGGCCTGCGCCAGGCCGGCGCGACCGTCGACGACGACGGCCGCGGATTCCTGCCGTTCGCGGTCGCCGGCTTCGGGCGGCTGCGCGGCGGGACGGCGCGCATCGACGCCTCCGGTTCGTCGCAGTTCGTCTCCGGGCTGCTGCTGTCGGCGCCCCGCTTCGACGAGGGACTGACGCTCGGTGCCGTCGGCGAGCTGCCCAATCGCGGGCACGTGCGGATGACTCTCGCCTCCCTCCGCCAGCGCGGGGTCGACGCCGCCGAGCTCGCGGACGGCTCGTGGCAGGTGCCGCCCGGACGGATCGCCGCGCGCGACGTCACCATCGAGCCGGACGCCAGCAACTCCGCGCCGTTCCTGTGCGCGGCCGCGGCCACCGGCGGCACGGTGGCCGTGCCGCACTGGCCGGTCGGCACCGCGCAGCCGATCCGCCGGCTGCTGGAGGTGCTCGAGGAGTTCGGCGCGCGCACCGCCTTCGACGAGCGGGGCATCGTCGTCACCGGCGGCGAGCGCCGCGGCATCGACGTCGACCTCGCGGACATCGGCGACATGACCCCGGTGATCGCTGCGATGTGCCTCGCGGCCGACGGCCCGAGCCGCATCCGCGGCGTGGCGTACATCCGGGGCCACGAGACCGATCGGCTGCGCGCGCTGAGCATCGAGCTCAGCAAGCTCGGCGCCGACGTCGAGAGGACCCCCGACGGTCTGACGATCACGCCACATCCTTTGCATGCCGCCGATCTGGTGGCGTACGCCGATCACCGCATGGTGCACGCGGCCGCCGTCGCCGGTCTCCTGGTCGAGGGCGTGACCATCGACGACGTGGCGACGACGGCGAAGGCGATGCCGGCCTTCGCCGCGATGTGGAGCACGCTGGTGGTCGGCGACGCCGCCGCCGCGCCCGAGGTATCGGAGACGGCGCGCTGAGCAGGCGGTTGTCGGACTACGACGAGAGCGACGCCCGGATCCGTCCGAGCCGGCGCGGCTCTCGCCCCCGCACGAAGAACCGCCCCAAGCACGCCGATGCCGAGCAGGCGATGGTCATCGGCGTCGATCGCGGCCGCTACAGCTGCCTGATCGGTCTGGGCACCGCGGACGAGCGCCCGATCCTCGCCATGCGGGCGAAGGAGCTCGGCCGCAAGTCGATCGTCGTCGGCGACTCGGTGCGCGTCGTCGGCGACACCACTGGCGCGGAGGGAAGCCTGGCCCGCATCGTCGGCATCAACGACCGGGTCAGCGTGCTGCGGCGGTCGGCCGACGACCTGGACTCCTTCGAGCGGGTGATCGTCGCGAACGCCGAGCACCTGGTGATCGTGTGCGCGGCAGCGAGCCCCGAGCCACGCACCGGGTTCGTCGACCGCGCGCTCGTCGCGGCGTACGCGGGCGACCTCACCCCCGTGCTGCTGATGACCAAGACCGACCTGGCCGATCCCGAGCCGTTCGCGGCGCAGTACCGCGAGCTCGGCGCACCCGTCCTGCAGTGGCGCCGCGACGAGCCCGTGGACGCGATCGCCGACGCCCTCGCCGGCAGCGTGTCGGTGCTCTTCGGGCACAGCGGCGTCGGCAAGTCGACGCTGGTCAACGCCCTCGTCCCGCAGGCCGGCCGAGCCACCGGCGACGTCGCGGGCCTGACCGGCAAGGGACGGCACACGTCGTCCTCCGCCGTCGCGCTGCCCCTCGCGGGCGGCGGCTTCGTGATCGACACCCCGGGGGTGCGTTCCCTCGGCCTCGGCCACGTCGAGCCCGACATGGTCGTCGCGGCCTTCCCGGACCTGGTCGAGGGCGCCGAGCACTGCCCCAGCGGCTGCCAGCACCTGGCCGACGACCCGGACTGCGCGCTCGACGCCTGGGTGGCCGAGGGCAACAGCACGCCGGAGCGGCTGGCCAGCCTCCGGCGGCTGCTGGCGTCGCGCCGCGGCCAGTCCGACGACCACGACGACGCTGGATAGGGTGTCCCGATGACTGCCGAGTACTCAGAGGACGTGCGTCTGGCGCATGTCATCGCCGACCAGGTCGATGCGCTGACGATGGCGAAGTTCCGTTCGATGGACTTCACCGTCGAGTCCAAGCCCGACCTGACGCCGGTGACGGACGTCGACCGCGGCGCGGAGGACCTGGTGCGCGCGCTGCTGGGGCGGCACCGCAGCCGCGACGCCGTGCTGGGCGAGGAGGGCGGCGAGACCGGGCACTCGTCCCGCAAGTGGGTGATCGACCCCATCGACGGGACCAAGAACTTCGTGCGCGGCGTGCCCGTGTGGGCCACCCTGATCGGCCTGATGGACGGCGACCAGGTGGTCGCGAGCGTCGTGTCGGCGCCGGCGCTGCAGCGACGCTGGTGGGCCTCGAAGGGCAACGGCGCCTGGACCGGGCGCAGCCTGTCGCAGGGCAAGCGCATCTCGGTCTCGAAGGTCGACGCGCTCGAGGACGCCAGCCTGTCGTACTCCAGCCTCAACGGGTGGGCCGACCGCGGGCAGTTCGAGCAGTTCCTGCGGCTGACGGTCAGCTGCTGGCGCTCGCGCGCGTACGGGGACTTCTGGTCGTACATGCTGCTCGCGGAGGGCGCCGTCGACATCGCGGCCGAGCCCGACCTCGAGCCCTGGGACCTCGCCGCGCTGATCCCGATCGTCACCGAGGCCGGGGGCCGCTTCACCGGCGTCCGCGGCGGTGACCCGATGGCCGAGCGCTGCGCGGTGGCGACCAACGGCGCGCTGCACGAGCGGGTGCTCGAGGCGCTGGCGCCGGCCCCCGCGCCGACCCAGCCCGTGCGCGAGACACATCCGTACCTCTGAGCGGGCGACCCCACCGGGTCGCCCGCGGAGTCGATAGCACATCTGTTCGAAGCCGTGCTAGCGTCGAGGGATGATGCTGCAGGGATCGCTGCTCGACCTGGACGACCGACTCGCCTTCGGCGCGCTCGACGGGCTGCGCCGCACGACCTTGGCGCACGGCGCCTGGGTCGACCACCTGCCGGGCTGGGCGACCGGCACGACGGCGCTGTTCGAGGAGCTGCTCGGCGGCGTCGACTGGCGCGCCGACAAGCGCACCATGTACGACCGGGTCGTCGAGGTCCCCCGTCTCACCCGCTTCTACGGCGAGCACGAGCCGCTGCCGCACGCGGCGCTCGTCCAGGCCCGCGACGCGCTCAGCGCGCACTACCGCGACGAGCTCGGCGAGGCGTTCGTGACCGCCGGCATGTGCCTGTACCGCGACGCGCGCGACTCGGTCGCGTGGCACGGCGACCGCGAGGGGCGGGCGAGCAGCCGCGACACGATGGTCGCCATCCTGTCGCTGGGCACCGCCCGCACCCTCGCGCTGCGCGAGCGGGACGGCGGAGCCACCCGCCACCGCTTCAGCCTCGGGCACGGCGACCTGGTGGTGATGGGCGGGAGCGCCCAACGCACGTGGGACCACGCGATCCCCAAGGCGAGCGGCAGCCTGGGTCCGCGCATCTCCGTCCAGTACCGCACCCGCGGGGTGCGCTGAGCGGCTCCGGCCCGTCGCTACGCCCCGCCCGTCAGGTACCCGGCGAACGCCGCGGGGTCGGCGTTGCCGCCGGAGACGATCACCCCGACCCGCTTGCCGCGGACGTCGATCAGGCCGTCACGCACCGCCGCGGCGGCGAGGCAGCCGGTCGGCTCGACGACCAGCTTCAGGTTCTCGAAGAACCACCGCATCGTCTGCACCAGCGACTCGTCGGGCACCGTCACGACATCCGCGACCAAGGCGCGCAGCACGGGGAACGTCAGCGCGCCCAGGAACTGGGTCTGCGCGCCGTCCGCGATGGTGCGCGGCGTGTCGATGGTGACGATGCGCCCCGCGGCGAGGCTGCGGCGTCCGTCGTCGCCGGCGGCCGGCTCCACGCCGTACACGGCGGCGTCCGGGGCCAGCGCCCGCGTCGCCACGGCGGTTCCCGACAGCAGGCCGCCGCCGCCCAGCGGCGCGACCACGACGTCCAGCGGCCCGGTCTGCTCGAGCAGCTCCTTCGCCGCCGTCCCCTGCCCCGCCATCACGTCGGCGTGGTCGTACGGCGGAATGACGGTGGCGCCCTGCTCGTCCGCGATCCGTTGTGCGACGGCGATCCGGTCCTCGGCGTACCGGTCGTATTCGACCACGGTGGCGCCGTACCGCTCGGTCGCGGCCCGCTTGAGCCGCGGGGCGTCGGTGGGCATGACGATGGTCGAGCGGGCGCCCTGCATCGTCGCGGCGAGCGCGATCGCCTGGGCGTGGTTGCCGGAGGAGTACGCGACGACTCCGCGGCTGCGTTGCTGCGGGCTCAGCCGCGCGATGGCGTTGTAGGCGCCGCGGAACTTGAACGCCCCGACCAGCTGCAGGTTCTCGCACTTGAAGTAGACCCGCGCGCCGAGCTCGTCGTCGAGACGCGGCGAGGTCAGGACCGGCGTACGCACCGCCGCGCCGGCGATCCGGTCCGCGGCGGCCACGACGTCCTCGAAGCCGATGGCCGGCTCAGGCATGCTCACTCCTCGGTCTCGTCCGCCGGCGACGCGCCGTGACCAGCACGCCGGCCAGGCTCACCGTCGCGATCGCCGACAACGCCACCCAGAACTGCCAGGAGGTCACGTCGAAGCCGAGCGCGCCCACCGCGACATACGCCGCGGTGCCCGGCGTCGAGCCTATCGCCGTCGCGAGAGCGAACACCGGATACCGGATCGCGGTGACGCCGAAGGCGTAGTTCAGCAGTGTGAACGGCAGCACGGGCATGACCCGGATCGCCAGCACAGCGAGGAAGCTGCGCCTCACCGCCCCGTCGACCTCCCGCATGTGCGGACCGACGAGGGTGCGTACCGAGTCGCCGATGAACCGGCGCCCGAGGAGGAACGAGAAGGTGGCGCCGAGCACGACGGCCGCCATGCAGACGATCAGGCCGACCGCCATCCCCCACAGCGCACCGCCGACCACGGCCAGCACGCTCTTCGGGAACGGCGTGACGGTCAGCGCGGCGAAGCCCACGACGAAGGCCGCCGGCGCGACGGCGCCCAGCGAGGCGACCCACCGGCGTGCCGCATCGACGTCCGGCACGCCGACGAGGAGCACGGCGACGCCCGCGATCCCGAAGACCGCGACGAAGCCGAGCAGCCGGAGCCAGGATCCGCGGGGCACGGATCGCCTGCGCTCGCGCAGGCTCACGCCCGAGCGAGCGCTTCGGAGGCGATGTGGGCGCCGATCTCCAGCGCCGCGGTGGCGGCCGGCGACGGCGCGTTCAGCACGTGCACGTTGCGGCCGCGGCGCTCGATGAGGAAGTCGTCGTAGATCTGGCCGTCGCGGGTCAGCAGCTGGGCGCGGACGCCGGCGGCCGACGGCACGATGTCGCTCTCGCGCAGCGCCGGGACGAGCTCGGCGAGGGACGCGGCGAAGCGGGCGCGGGACATCGAGCGTCGCACCTCCATCGCGCCGATGCGCAGGTTCTTGCGCGCCATCTTCCAGAAGCCCGGGAAGGACAGCGACTGCGCCAGCTCGGCGGGGTTGATCGTCTTCCAGTCGTAGCCCTCGCGCGCCATCGCCAGCACCGCGTTCGGCCCGGCGTGCACGCCGCCGCGCGCCATCCGGGTCAGGTGGACGCCGAGGAACGGCAGCTCCGGATCCGGCACGGGGTAGATGAGCCCCTTCACCAGGTACTCGCTCTCCGGCGCCAGTTCGTAGTACTCGCCGCGGAACGGCACCACCCGGTAGGGCAGCTTCTCCTCCGCCAGGTCGAAGCCGGCGACGCGGTCGGCGTACAGACCGGCGCAGGAGACGACGACGTCGGCGGTCACCGGGCCGGAGGGCGTCTGCAGGATCGTCTGGTCGCCGCGGTGGTGGATGCCGGTGACCTCGCTGTCGAAGCGCACCTCGCCACCGCGCTGCTCGATCTGCTCGGCCAGCTTCTCGCAGACGCCCCGGTAGTCGACGATCGCCGTCGAGGCGACGTGCAGCGCGCCGACGGTCCGCACGTGCGGCTCGTGCTCACGGGCCTCCTCCGGGGAGATCCGCCGGACCGGTATGCCGTTCTCGAGGCCGCGGGCGAGCAGCTTCTCCAGGGCGGGGAGCTGGGCGTCGCTGGTCGCGACGACCAGCTTGCCGGTGCGCTGCATCGCGATCCCGTGCTCCTCGGCGAAGCGGGCCATGGACTCCGCCCCGGCGCGGCACATCAACGCCTTCTTCGAGCCGGGCGCGTAGTACAGCCCGGAGTGGATCACGCCGGAGTTGCGGCCGGTCTGGTGCGCGGCGACCCGGTTCTCCTTCTCCAGCACCAGGACCTCGACCGAGGGATCGGCGGCGCCGATCGCCCGCGCGGTGGCGAGCCCGATGATGCCGGCACCGATGACGACGTACTTGGTCACTAGCTCTCTCCTCCGCGTCCGCGCAGCCGAAAGGCCATCCTATTCGCCGTCGCGCACCGCCTTCGCCGGGACCGGTCCCCGCCACGTCGCCCCGGCTACTCGTCCTCGTAGGCGGTGAGGCGGTCGCGGGCCTGCTCGTACGTCAGTCCGGTCACCTCCAGCAGGTCCACGATGATCGAGCGCAGCTGCGCGATGAGCACCGCCGAGGACAGCGACGACATGTGCAGGGCGCTCGTGCGGTCGCCGAGCTCGGCCAGCCGGGCCCGCCATTCCGAGAGCCGCTCGTCCTCGTCCAGCTCGGCCATCCGGTCGATGACCTCGGCGAGGTCCTCGACCGTCGCGAGCACCTCGTCGCTGACCGGATCGTGCCGCCAGATCGCGGTCGAGATGCGCCGGACCAGCACCCGGATGTTGCGCACGGCCCGGTCGATGGGCGCCGCGATGGCGGCGATCTCCTCGACCGACCCGCGCCGCCGCCGGCGCAGCGGCGAGTGCCGCACGACCGCCATTCCCTCGTTCGTGGCGGTCGCGAACGACGCGAGGTCGGCCTCAGACTCGCGCGCGGCGTACAACGCCTGCGCCGCCGCGTCGAGGTCGCCGTCGCGGTGCGCCACGACCGCCGCGCGCAGCACGTCCGCCATGGAGCGGGCGATGCGCCGCGCGATGTCGCGCGGCGCGTCGATCGGGGACGCCGGCGTGATGGTGGCGGCGATCAGCGCGATGACCGCGCCGACCAGCGCGTCGAGCCACCGGTCGAAGCCGGTCTCGGCGTGCCCGACGAGCGTGACGACGATGGTGCCCTGCACGGCGGCCTGGGTGGAGATCAACGCCCCGCCGCCCAGCAGCGAGGCGAGCACCATGCCGGCCGCGGCCACCACGATGATCTGCCACGGCCCGCTGCCGAAGTAGTGCGCGAACGCGCTCCCGATGAACACGCCGGTGGCGACGCCGACGGTCACCTCGAGCACGCGTCGCCAGCGCTGGCCGAAGGTGAGCCCGAGGCACACGATCGCGGCGACCGGGGCGAGGTAGGGCATCTTGTGGTTCCACAGGTGCTGGGCGACCCACCACGAGACACCCGCGGACACCGAGCACTGCAGGATGAAGTACACCCGCGAGCGGAGGCGGTGCACCCGGGTCCTCGCCGAGCGCTTCGAGGCCTCGGCGGCCCGCGGCGCGAGGTCGGTCGACAGGTCGTGCGTCAGGTCACGGATGAACTGCGCCGCATGCTTGGAGGGGTCCACCCGTTCATTCTGGGCGATGACCGTCGCGCACGGTGCCTGCCCGGGCGCTTTCGCCGGCCCAACGGGATGTCTGCCATCGTAGGAGCACGACGTCACGAGCAAGGAGAACCGCATGTCCCTGACCGGAGGCAACCCCAGCGCCTATCCGCAGCGGCCGCCGTCCACCGTGGTGGCAACCTACGCGCAGTACTCCGAGGCCCAGCGCCTGGTCGATCTGCTCTCCGACGAAGGCTTCGCGGTGCAGCACGTGCGCATCATCGGGCGCGGCCTGCACAGCGTGGAGCAGGTCCTCACCCGGATGACCACCGGACGCGCCGCCGGCATGGGCGCGGCGAGCGGCGCGTGGCTGGGCCTGCTGTTCGGCCTGCTGCTGAGCCTGTTCGCGGGCGGCACGTGGTGGCAGCCGGTACTCCTCGGCGTCGTCCTCGGCGTGATCTGGGGCGCCGTCCTCGGCGCGATCTCGCACGCCGCGACCCGCGGCCGGCGCGACTTCGCCAGCGCGCAGCGCCTGGAGGCCGACACCTACGAGGTGGAGGTCGACCGCGAGCACGCGGAGGCCGCGCAGAACATCGCCGGCCGGCTGCGGATGATCGCCGGCCAGTAGCGCGGCGGGCCGACGTCAGGACTTGATGTCGGGAAAGTCCTCGTCGCGCCACTCCGTCGCCGGCTTGCTGCCGGCGATCTCGGTCTCGCGCTGACGAAGCTCGACCCGCCGGATCTTCCCGGAGATGGTCTTGGGCAGCTCGTAGAACTCGATCCGACGCACCCGCTGGTACGCCGCGAGCCGCTCGCGCGCGTGCTTGAGGATCGACCGGGCGGTCTCGGCGTCGGCGGAGTGCCCCGGCGACAACGCGATGTAGGCCTTCGGCACCGCGAGACGCACCTCGTCGGGGGCCGGCACGACCGCGGCCTCGGCGACCGCCGGGTGCTCGATGAGCACCGACTCCAGCTCGAACGGGCTCACCTTGTAGTCGCTGGCCTTGAAGACGTCGTCGGTACGGCCGATGAAGGTGATGTAGCCGTCGTCGTCGATGCTGGCGACGTCGCCGGAGTGGTAGAAGCCGCCCTCCATCGCCTTGGCGTTGCGCTCGGGGTCGTCCTGGTAGCCGGTCATCAGCGACAGCGGGTGCTTCATCAGGTCGATGCAGATCTCGCCCTCGCCCTCGGTGCGCTGATTGGTGACCGGGTCCACCAGCACCACCGGGACGCCGGGCAGCACCTGTCCCATCGAGCCCGGCTTGACCACGGCGCCCGGCACGTTGCCGATGCTGGCCGTCGTCTCGGTCTGCCCGTAGCCGTCGCGCAGCGTGATCCCCCAGGTCTGCTGGACCTGCTCGATGACCTCGGGGTTCAGCGGCTCGCCCGCGCCGATGCACTCGCGCAGCTGCCACGGACCGCCGCTGAGGTCGGCGTTGATCAGCATCCGCCAGACCGTGGGCGGCGCGCAGAAGGTGGTGACCCGCTCCTTCTCGATCTGCTCCATCAGCGCGGCCGCGTCGAAGCGCGCGTAGTTGTACACGAAGATCGTCGCCTCGGCGATCCACGGGGCGAAGAAGCACGACCACGCGTGCTTGCCCCAGCCGGGCGAGGAGATGTTGAGGTGGACGTCGCCGGGCTGCAGGCCGAGCCAGTACAGCGTGCTCAGGTGGCCGACGGGGTAGGAGACCTGGGTGTGCTCGACGAGCTTCGGGCGGCTCGTCGTCCCGCTGGTGAAGTACAGCAGCAACCGGCTGTCGCTGGCCGTCTGCGGGTGCTCGACCGTCGGGTCGGCGATGTCGTACGCGTCGTGGAACCGCTCCCAGCCGTGGACGTCGCCGACCGCGATGCGCGTGTAGTCCCCCGGCACGCCGGCGAGCTTGTCGACGTCGGCGGCGTTGCAGATCACGTGCTTGGCCCGGCCGCGCTGCATCCGGTCGATCAGGTCGTCGGTGCCCACGGCGGACGTCGTCGGCATGATCACCGCACCGAGCTTCATCACCGCCAGCATCGCGTCCCACAGCTCGACCTGGTTGCCCAGCATGAGGATGACCGAGTCGCCTCTGGCGACGCCGCGCTCGCGCAGCCATGCCGCCACCTGGTCGGAGCGGTGCGCGATCTCGGCGAACGAGTACGACGCGCGGGTGCCGTCCTCCTCGACCAGGATCAGCGCGGGCCGGTCGTTCCCGCGCGCGATGGCGTCGAACCAGTCGACCGCCCAGTTGAACACCGGCCCGACGTCCGGCCAGGTGAACTCGCGGACCGCCTCGCTGTAGCGGCCCCGCCAGTCGAGGATGCGGTCGCGCGCGGTGCGGTAGATGTCGGTGGCTTCGGACATGGCTCTCCCCCGTCGACGAGTCGTGTGAGCCACACCATAACGCCTACCGGAAGACGCCCCCGAGGCCGCCCTGCGCGTTGCCGCTGGGCATCATCGAGGCCGCCCACTGGGCGAACGCGGAGGGGTTGCGGCTCTGCGTGTAGACCCGTCCGGGACCGGCGAAGTCGAACACGAAGCCCTCGCCGGACTTCATGGACTGGATGGTGCGGCCCTCGACCGCCCGGCGCATCCGGAACTGCATGCCGAGGTCGTAGGCCACCACGTGACCGGTGTCGATCACGACCTGCTCACCGGGCTGCAGGTCGACCACGTCGATCGCGCCGTACACGCTCAGCACCACCTGCCCCTGCCCGTGCGCCTGCAGGCCGAAGCCGCCCTCGCCGCCGAACAGCGAGGCACGGCCGCCCCACTTGGTGTCCACCTCGGTGCCGTAGGAGTTGGCCATCCAGTTGCCGCGGGCGATGTAGAACGGCCGGTCCGGCTGCAGGTCCAGCACGATCATGTCGCCGGGCAGCACGCCGGCGATGTCGACCCAGCCGCCCTGCGGCGGCGCCGTGTAGGTGGTGACGAAGAACGACTCGCCGGCCAGCAGCGAGCGCTTGAGACCCTGCATGATCCCGCCGGTCGACTGGGCCTGGATCTGCACGCCGGGGCTGTGCATCGCCATCGCGCCGCTCTCCACGCGCACCGGCTCGCCCGGCTGGAGGTGGAGGCGCGCCATCGCGAACGACGGGTTGTGCCGAAGCTGTACCTGCATGACCGGCTCCCTACTGAGCGATTTCCAGGACCAGGTCGCCGCCCTCGACCTGCGCGGCGCCGCTGAGTGCGACGCGGGCGACGCGTCCGGCGACCGGGGCTGTGATGGACGCCTCCATCTTCATCGCCTCGATCGTAGCGACCGTCTGGCCGGCCTCGACCGTGTCGTTCTCCGACACCGCGACCGTCACGACGCCGGCGAACGGCGCTGCCACCTGGCCGGGCCGGGACCGGTCGGCCTTCTCCTGGGCGGGGACGTCGCTCGAGACCTGGCGGTCGCGGACGCTGATCGGGCGCAGCTGGCCGTTGAGGGTGCACATCACCGTGCGCAGGCCCCGGGCGTCGGCGTTGCTGATCGACTGGACGCCGAGGTGCAGCGTCTTGCCCTCCTCGATGGCGACCGCGTACTCCTCCCCCGGCGTCATCCCGAACAGGTACGCCGGCGTCGGGAGCACCGACACGTCGCCGAACTTCTCTCGCGAGTCGGAGAGCTCGCGGGTGGGCCCGGGGAACAGCAGCCGGTTCAGGGTCCACTGCCGGTCGGTCTGGAGCCCGGCGCGGTCCTCGTCGGTCAGCTCGACCTGCGACGGCTTCGCCGTGCGGCCCTCGATGGCGCGGCTGCGGAACGGCTCCGGCCAGCCGCCCGGCGGATCGCCGAGCTCGCCGTTCAGGAAGCCGATGACCGAGTCCGGCACGTCGTAGTCGCCGGGGTTCTCGGCGAAGTCGGCCGGATCGGCCCCCACGGCGACGAGGTGCAGGGCCAGGTCGCCGACGACCTTGCTCGACGGCGTCACCTTCACGACGTTGCCGAGGATGTCGTTGGCGGCGGCGTACATGTCCTCGATCTGCTCGAACTTCTCCGCGAGCCCGAGCGCCATCGCCTGCTGGCGGAGGTTGGACAGCTGGCCGCCGGGGATCTCGTGCCGGTACACCCGGCCGGTCGGCGAGGGCAGCCCCGACTCGAACGGCGCATAGAGCTTGCGCACCGACTCCCAGTAGGGCTCGAGGTCGCTGACGGCGTCGAGGTCCAGCCCGGACTCGCGCGGCGAGTGGTCGGTCGCGGCGATGAGCGCCGACAGCGACGGCTGGCTCGTCGTCCCGGACATCGGGGCCGCGGCGGCGTCGACGGCGTCCACCCCGGCGTCGATCGCGGCGAGCAGGGTGGCGAGCTGGCCGCCCGCGGTGTCGTGCGTGTGCAGGTGCACCGGGAGGTCGAACCGCTCCCGCAGCGCGGTCACGAGCCGCCGGGCGGCCGGTGCGCGCAGCAGCCCCGCCATGTCCTTGATCGCCAGCACGTGCGCGCCGGCCTCGACGATCTGCTCGGCGAGCCGCAGGTAGTAGTCCAGGGTGTACAGGGTCTCGGCCGGGTCGCTCAGGTCGCCGGTGTAGCACAGCGCGACCTCCGCGACGGACATGCCGGTCTCCCGGACGGCGTCGATCGCCGGGCGCATCTGCTCGACGTCGTTGAGCGCGTCGAACACCCGGAACACGTCGATGCCGGTGGCCGCGGCCTCCTGCACGAACGCGTGCGTGACCTCGGTCGGGTACGGCGTGTAGCCGACCGTGTTGCGGCCACGCAGCAGCATCTGCAGGCAGATATTGGGGACCGCGTCCCGCAGCGCGGCGAGCCGGTCCCACGGGTCCTCGCCCAGGAAGCGCAGCGCGACGTCGTACGTCGCCCCGCCCCACGCCTCGATGCTCCACAGCTGCGGCGTCATCCGGGCGACGTGGCCGGCGACCGCCACCAGATCCGTCGTGCGCACCCGGGTGGCCAGCAGCGACTGGTGCGCGTCGCGGAACGTCGTCTCGGTGACCGCGAACCGGTCGCGGCCGCGTAGGCCGGCCGCGAACGCCTCCGGTCCCAGCTCGAGCAGCCGGTCGCGCGATCCCGGGGGCGGCGCCACGGACAGGTCGATCGCGGGCAGCTTCGCGGCCGGCTCGATGCTGGTCGACTGCTCTCCGTGCGGGCGGTTGACCGTCACGTCGGCGAGGTAGGTGAGCAGCTTGGTGCCGCGATCGGCCGACGACCGGGCCGTCAGCAGCTTCGGGTGCGCGGCGATGAAGCCGGTGCTGAGGCGCCCCGCGCGGAAGTCGGGGTCGGCGAGCACGGCCTGCAGGAACGGGATGTTCGTCGCCACGCCGCGGATCCGGAACTCCGCGACGGCGCGGGCGGCGCGCTCCACGGCGTCCGCGAAGGTGCGCCCGCGGCAGGTGAGCTTGGTGAGCATCGAGTCGAAGTGCGCGCTGACCTCGGCGCCGGTGTAGGTGGTCCCGCCGTCCAGCCGGACGCCGGCGCCGCCGGGCGAGCGGTACGTGGTGATGATGCCGGTGTCGGGGCGGAAGCCGTTCGCGGGGTCCTCGGTGGTGATGCGGCACTGCAGCGCCGCACCGCGCAGCCGGATGCCGTCCTGGCTGAGGCCGAGGTCGTCGAGCGTGGCGCCGGCGGCGATCCGGATCTGGGAGCGGACCAGGTCGACGTCGGTCACCTCCTCGGTGACGGTGTGCTCGACCTGGATGCGGGGGTTCATCTCGATGAAGACGTAGCGTCCGTCGGGGTCGACGAGGAACTCGACGGTGCCGGCGTTCTGGTAGCCGATCTCCTTGGCGAACCGCACGGCGTCGGCGCAGATCCGGTCGCGCAGCTGCGGGTCGAGGTTGGGCGCCGGGGCGATCTCGATCACCTTCTGGTGGCGGCGCTGGACCGAGCAGTCGCGCTCGAACAGGTGGATCACATTGCCGGCGGCGTCCGCGAGGATCTGCACCTCGATGTGCCGCGGGTCCACCACCGCCTGCTCGATGAACACCGTGGGGTCGCCGAACGCGGCCTCGGCCTCCCGCATGCAGGTCTCGATGGCCTCCCGCAGGTCGGCCTCGCGGTCGACCTGGCGCATGCCCCGCCCGCCGCCGCCGGCGACCGCCTTCACGAACAGCGGGTACGGGATGTCGCTCGAGCCGGCGATCAGCTCGTCGACGTCGGTGGACGGCGCGATCGACTGCAGCGTCGGCACCCCCGCTGCCTTCGCCGCGGCGATGGCGCGCGCCTTGTTGCCGGTGAGCGTGAGGACGTCCGCGCCGGGCCCGATGAAGGTGATGCCGGCGGCCTCGCACGCCTCGGCGAGCGCCGGGTTCTCGCTCAGGAACCCGTAGCCCGGGTAGATCGCGTCCACCCCCGCGCGGACGGCGGTCTGCACGATGAGGTCGGGGTCGAGGTAGGCCCGGACCGGGCGGCCGCGCTCCCCGATCTCGTACGCCTCGTCCGCCTTCAGCCGGTGCTCGGAGTTGCGGTCCTCGTAGGGGAAGACCGCGACCGTGCCGGCGCCCAGCTCGTAGGCGGCCCGGAACGCCCGGATCGCGATCTCACCGCGGTTGGCGACCAAGACCTTGGAGAACATCCGCCGGTCGGTGCCCGGCGCGACCTGCTCGGCTGCGTGCTGATTCATGGCGGCCAATTTAGCAGCGGCCCACCCGCTCACCCGGCGACCGCGCACCCTCGGCCGGGCGGCGCACCGGCGCATCTACAGTGGCCGTCATGATCGAACGGCTGGCGTGGGTGAGCGCGCGCGAGGCGCGCGGGCAGGACGAGGACGAGCCGCTGGCGCTCGAGGCCCTCACGGCGGCCGGCGTGACGGTCGAGATCGCCGACTGGCACGACCCGGACGTCGACTGGGGCCGGTTCGACCGCGCCGTCCTGCGCTCGCCCTGGGACTACCCGCAGCGCATGCCGGAGTTCCTGGCCTGGCTGGACCGGGTGGCGGCGCGCACCGAGCTGGTCAACCCGCCGGAGATGGTGCGGTGGAGTCTCTCCAAGGAGTACCTCGCCGACCTGGCGGACGCCGGCATCCCGATCACGCCCACCGAGTTCGTGCGTCCCGGCTCTCCCGCGCCCGTGCGCTTCCCCGAGGGCAGCTTCGTCGTCAAGCCCGCCGTGGGCGCCGGCAGCCGCGACGCGGCGTCGTACCACGCCGACCAGCACGACGCGGCGCGCGCGCACGTCGAGCGGCTGCGCGCCGCCGGCCAGGTGGTGCTCGTGCAGCCGTTCCTCGAATCGATCGCGGCGGACGGTGAGTGGCCGCTGGTCTTCTTCGCCGGCGAGCTGAGCCACGCGGCCAGCAAGCGGGTGGCGTTGCCGCACGCCTCGACGATCGACGAGCTGTTCGCGGCGGAGACCAACACCCACCACGAGCCGACCGCCGAGCAGGCCGCGGTGGCGCAGGCCGCCGTCGACCTCGTCGCGGCGCGGTTCGGCACCCCGGCGTACGCCCGCGTCGACCTGGTGCGCGACAACTCCGGCCGGCTGTGCGTCATGGAGGTCGAGCTGGTCGAGCCCTCGCTGTTCCTGCCGTACGGCGGACCGGAGGCCGCCCAGCGGCTGGCCGCGGCGCTCGTACGCTGAGCGCACGCGGCGGCCGCCCGAGCGTCCTCGAAAAGGGCGGCCGGCGTCTTGGCCGTGGGGTCCACAACGCCTACCGTTGACTCATGACCAGCGAGAACGATGCCGAGCTGGAGCGTCGATTCGCTGCCCTCGTGTCCGGGCCCGAGCTCGCCGACCTGCGCGCGCTCGAGGGCGACCTCATGCTGGTCGGGGACACGGTGATCCGTCGTCCGGCCGTGCCGGACCGGCGGCGCGCGCCCTTCGACGACGTCCGGTTGCTGCGGGTGCGCGTGGACCTCGTCGATGCGAAGCCGCCCATCTGGCGACGCCTCGAGCTGCGCTCGGACCTCACGCTCGACGCCCTGCACCACGTGCTGCAGGCCGCCTTCGGGTGGGACGACGCCCACCTGCACCGCTTCGCCGTCGGAGGTGGCCCGTTCGAGGCCGGCAGCCAGGTGTTCCTGTGCCCGTTCGACGTCGCCGAGGGGGCCGACGGGACGCCGGACGCCGAGGTCCGCCTGGACGAGGTCCTCCAGGATCCCGGCGACACCCTGACCTATGCGTACGACTACGGCGACGGCTGGGAGCTCGCGATCGTGGTCGAGGAGGTCCGCGGTGGCGCGGAGGACGCCCGGCCCGCCAGCGTCCTCACCGGACGCCGGGCAGCGCCTCCCGAGGACTCCGGCGGCGCGTGCGACGAGCACAGCCTTGCCGCCCTGATGGACGACCCGGCACGTTTCGACCCCGACGCGCTGAACGCGGCCATCGACGAGTTCTTCGGGCGCGCGGCGACGCGTCTGGACCCGCGCCTGGGCGCGCTCGTCGACCGGCTGCTCTACGCGCCGTCCGGCAGCGACCTCGCGCGGCGGGTCTACGATCTCAGCGCGCCGGTCGCCGCGCTGTCCGACGACGACCTCACCGCCGCGCTGCGGGCCGTGGCCTGGTTCGTCGACCACGCCGGCGACGGGCTCGAGCTCACCGGCGCCGGCTATCTGAAGCCGGCCGACGTCCAGGCCGTCGCGCAGCTGCTGCCGACGATGAGCGACTGGTTCGGCAAGGCCAACCGCGAGACCCAGACCCGCCCGGTCCTCCAGCTGCGGCAGGCGCTGCAGAAGGTCGGGCTGCTGCGCAAGTACAAGGGCCGCCTCTGCCTCACCCGCGCCGGCGCCGGCGCGCGCGGTGACGCGCGCGGCCTCTGGGACGTGCTGGCGCGATTGCTGCTGCCCGGCGGGGACGGCTTCGACGCCGAGGCGACGCTCGTGCTGCTGGCCTGCTGGGCGACGTCCGTGGGCCGGCGCGAACCTGTCCAGGACGTCGTGCGGGCGCTGAACGACCTCGGCTGGCGCGTGGAGGGCGGCGCCCGGCTGGAGCCGCACGACGTCTACCGGCTGCCAGCGTACGGCGTGCTCACCAGCATCGACGGTCTGGCCAGCGAGCAGTTCGTCGAGACGCAGAGCGCCTTCGCCCGGTACGAGCGGCGCTACACGGTCCGGCTGCCGGCCGCCCTCCTCGCGCGGACCGCCCTGCTGACGCGCGAGCGCTGACCAGGGCGCCGGTGGGCCGCCTGAGAACGGCATGAGCCCCCGCCAAGAACGGTTTGGGCCCGGGCCCGTCGCGCGCCCACACTCGGCGGCATGGTCACCACCGGCTATCGCGCATCCACCGAGCTCCCGACCCCGCCCCGGTCCCCGGCCGCTGCCGGGATCTCGCGTCGGCGCAGCACGTGGTGGCGCTGGGCGGGCCTCGCCCTGCTGGCGGCCTGGGCCGGCGCCTGGATCGCCGAGACCTACCAGGTGGGCGGCGCGTCCTGGCACTTCTTCACCGAGGGTGAGCGGATCCTCACCGACCAGACGCGAGTCGAGCCCATCGACCTCTACGCCGTCGACCCGCGGCTGCAGATCGGCCCGTTCACGTTCGTCGTGAGCTCGGTGCTGGCGCTCGTGCGCCTGCCCTGGGAGTCCTCCCGCACGGCCGGGGCGCTGGCCGCGCAGCTGGCCTGCGTGGCGGTGGGCGTGTTCATCGTGTACGCCGTCCGGGCGCTGATGACCGGCACGCGCGGCGTGCCGTGGTCGCAGTGGCTCGCCACCGACCGCCGGCGGCTGCTGCTCGCCGTCGCGGCCTTCGTCCCGCCGTGGGCCTACCTCGCGGACTTCTCCGTGCACCTCGACGACGTCCTCGCCCTCGGGCTCGGCGTCGCCGCGCTGTGGGCAGCCCGCGTGGACCGGCCGGTGCTCAGCGGGGTGCTCGTGGGGCTGGCCGCGGCGTCCAAGCCCTGGGCGTTGCCGTTCGTCGCGTTCGCGCTGCTGGTACCGACCTGGCGGCGGCGCGCCCTCGCGGCCGGGGTCGCCGGCGCGGTGACCGCGGCCGCCTGGCTGCCGTTCGTCATCGGCAGCCCCGGAACGACCCACGCGATGCAGTTCAAGATCGTGAACACCGCGATGTCCGGGTTGCGGGCGCTCGGTGTGCTCGCGTCCGCGACGCCGCCGTGGGACCGACCGCTGCAGATCCTGCTGGGGTTCGCGGTCGCGGCCTTCCTCATCCACCGCGGCCGCTGGGAGCTCGCGCTGCTCGGCGTGATGGCCGTGCGGCTGGCGCTCGACCCCGGGACGAATCGGTACTACACGGCCGGTCTCGCGGTCGGCGCGCTGATCGCCGACGGCGTCGGACGCCGCGGGCTGGTGCCGTGGTGGACCCTGGCCGTCCTCGGCCCGCTGCACCTGGCCAGGCTCGCGCGCGAGCTCAACCCGCTGCACGGCTACCTGCTCGTGGCGCTCGCGGTCGCCGTCGTCGGCGTGGGGCTGCTGCGACCGCGGGGGCCGGCGCCGCGACCGGCGACGATATCGTGGACGCACCCACCGAACCAGAAGGTCGCCGCATGCCCGTCTACGAAAGCCTGACCGACGTCGTCGGTCGCACCCCCCTCGTCGCGCTCCACCGCCTCGCGCCGGAGAGCCCGGCCCGGCTGCTCGGGAAGCTGGAGTTCTACAACCCGCTCTCGAGCATCAAGGACCGCACGGGGCTGTCGATCGTGCGGGCCGCGGAGGCCGACGGCCGGCTGAAGCCCGGCGGCACGATCGTGGAGGCGACCTCGGGCAACACCGGGATCGCGCTCGCCTGGGTCGGCGCATCGCTCGGCTACCGGGTCGTGCTGGTGATGCCGGACGACGTCTCTCAGGAACGGCTTCTCGTGCTGCGCGCGCTCGGCGCCGAGGTCGAGCTCACGCCCGGCGCCAACGGCATGGCCGGCGCCAACCAGCGGGCCGGGCAGATCATGGAGGCCGACCCGAGCGGCTTCCTGTCCGGGCAGGGCGGGAACGCCGCCAACCCGGCGATCCACGAGGCCACCACCGGCCCGGAGATCTGGGCGGATACCGAGGGCAACGTCGACGTCATCGTCGCGGGCACGGGCACCGGCGGCAGCCTGTCGGGCACCGGCCGGTTCCTGCGCACCAAGAACCCCGACGTGCGGATCGTCGGCGTCGAGCCCGACGAGGCGCCCGTGCTCAGCGGCGGCGAATGGCAGCCGCACAAGATCCAGGGCATCACCGGCGGCAACGGCGTCCCGCCGACGACGGACATGGAGCTCATCGACGAGATGGTGCGCATCCCGCAGGATCGCGCGATCGAGGTCGCGCGCGAGGCGATGCGCACCGAGGGGCTGATGGTGGGCATCTCGGCGGGCGCCGTCCTCGAGGCGATGCGCCGCCTCGGCGAGCGCCCGGAGCTGGCCGGCAAGACGATCGTCGGGTTGCTGGCCGACAGCGGCGAGCGCTACCTGTCGACCGAGCTGTTCGACCACGTCCGCGACTGACCCCTTCGCGGCGGCGCGACCGCTCATCGCGCACAATGTTGGGCATGAACCGACGAGCCGTGAACGCGACGGATGAGGCCGACCTGGACGAGTACGAGGCGGACGTCGTCGACGACGATCCGGCCGACGTGTACGAAGACGACGAGATCTACGACGAGGCCCCCGGCGCCCCGCGCAGCCTCGGGCTGATCCTGACCATCGGCGGCATCCTGGGCTTCATCGGCGCGTTCGTGCTGACCATCGAGCGCATCGAGATGCTGCTCGACAGCAGCTACCTGCCGACCTGCAGCATCGACTCGGTCCTGCAGTGCAGCACCGTGATGACGTCGTCGCAGGCGTCGGTGTTCGGCTTCCCCAACCCGCTGATCGGCGTCTTCGCCTTCCCGCTGGTCATCCTCACCGGCGTCCTGGTGCTCGCCCGGGTGGCGCTGCCGAGCTGGTACTGGCTCTGGTTCCTCGTCGGGACGACGTACGGGCTGCTGTTCGTCGGGTGGCTGATCCCGCAGAGCCTGTACGAGATCCGGGCGCTGTGCCCCTACTGCATGGTCGTGTGGGCGTGCGTCATCCCCATCTTCTGGCGCACGCTGGCGTACACCCTCGCAGGCGGGCACTTCGGCGAGCGGGTCGCCGGGAACGCGCTGGTGCGGGTCATCGGGCGGTGGTGGTGGGTGCTCACCCTGGTCACCTACGCGGTGGTGCTCACCCTCGTGCTGACGGCGTTCCCCTACTACTTCTTCTAGACCGCTTCTTCCCGGCTCCTCGCGACCGCCGGGGCGTCAGCCCGCGGTGAGCGACCAGCCGGTGTAGCCCTCCGCGAGCAGGGTCTGCCCCGCCGTCGACCCCACGAGGGTCGACAGCTCGCCGATCTGGCGGCGCACGTCGAAGTCCGTCGACTCGGGCAGCCGGTGCAGCATCGAGGTCATCCAGTAGGAGAAGTGCTGCGCCTTCCATACCCGCTGCAGCGCCCGCGGCGAGTAGCGGTCGAGGGCCTCGTCGTCGCCGCGGCGCAGGTGCAGCTCGAGGTACTCCGCGAGCACCCGGACGTCGGCGATGGCGAGGTTGAGCCCCTTCGCCCCGGTCGGTGGCACGGTGTGGGCGGCGTCGCCGGCCAGCAGCAGGTTGCCGTAGCGCATGGGCTCCTGCACGTAGCTGCGGAACCCGAGCACCGCCTTCGAGGTGATCGGGCCCTCCTTGAGCACGTGCCCGTTGGCGCCGACCCGGCTCTGCAGCTCCTCCCAGATCCGGTCGTCGGACCACGCGTCGACGTCCTCGTCGGGACGGCACTGGAAGTACATCCGCTGCAGGGTCATGGTGCGCTGGCTGATCAGCGCGAAGCCGCGCTCGGAGTGGTTGTAGATCAGCTCGTCGGAGCTCGGCGGCGCCTCGCACAGGATGCCGAACCAGGCGAACGGGTACTCGCGGAAGAACTGGCGGCGCTGCGCGTCGGGGACCTGGTGGCGGCACAGGCTGCGCGAGCCGTCGGCTCCGACGAGCACCCGGGCACGCACCGCGTGCGCGACGCCGTCCGCGTCGGTGAACCGCATGACCGGGCGGTCGGAGGTCAGGTCGTCGACCGAGACGTCGCGCACGCCGAAGCGCACGTCGCCGCCGTCACGGGCGCGGGCGTCGGCGAGGTCGATGAACACGTCGGTCTGCGGGTAGAGGTGCACGTTGCGCCCGACGAGCTCGGGGAAGTTGAGCCGATGGCCGGAGCCGCCGAAGGACAGGTCGATCCCCTCGTGCTCGAACCCGTCGCGCAGCACGCGGTCGGAGACGCCGGAGTCGATCAGCAGCCGCACGCTGTCGTGCTCGAGGATTCCGGCGCGGTGGGTGTGCTCGATCTCCTGCCGGGTGCGGATGTCGATGGCGATCGAGTCGATGCCGTTCAGCGAGAGCAGGTGCGCGAGCATCAGGCCGGCCGGCCCAGCGCCGACGATCGCGACCTCGGTCGTGGTGGTCCGCGCGGTCACTCGCCGTCCTCCTCGGCCATCCGGCGCAGGACGTCGGAGGCGACGGCGAAGCCACGGTTGGCCACCGGCACGCCGCAGTAGATGGCCGCCTGCAGGATCACCTCGCCGATCTCGTCCGCGCTGAGCCCGTTGTGCCGCGCGGCCCGGACGTGCATGGCGAACTCCTCCCAGTGCCGCATGGCCAGCATCGCGGTGAGGGTGGCGACCGAGCGGGTGCGCCGGTCGAGGCCCGGACGGGTCCACACGCTCCCCCACGCGTAGCGCGTGATGAGGTCCTGGAAGTCCTGGGTGAACGGCGTGGTCGCCGCGACGGCGCGGTCGACGTGGGCGGCGCCGAGCACCTCGCGCCGCACCGCCATGCCGTCGTCGTACGGGTCGGTCATCACCGGTCCCCTTCCGTGCCGAGGAAGGAGACCAGCAGGTCGGCGGTCGCGCCGGGATCCTCGGCGGGCGGCAGGTGCGCGACGCCGTCGAGCACCGCGCTCCGCGCTCCGTCGCGCCCGGCGTGCGAGGCAGCCTGGGCGGCCTCGCGCGCGATGTCCGGCGAGATGACCACATCGTGCTCGCCGGCGACGACGAGCAGCGGAACCGCGACGTTCCCGAGCCGGTCACGGACGTCGTACTGCGCGAGCGCCTCGCAGGCGAGGGCGTACGACTCGTCGTCGACCTCGCGCAACGCCAGCAGCAGCGCGTTGCCGGTGGCGCCGTCCCGCTCGAGGAACCCGGGCGCGAACCAGCGGCCGGCCGATCCCTCGACCATCGACGACGTGCCGGCGTCGCGGACGAACGCCGCCCGTTCCCGCCACGCGTCGGGCGTGCCGAACACCGGCCCGGCCGCGATGGTCGCTATGCCCGCGAACGGGCCCGGATCGAGGGCGAGGGTGAAGCCGACGGCGCCGCCCAGCGAGACTCCCGCATACCCGGCGGGCCGGCCGGCGGCGAGCTGCGCGGCCCGGTTTCGCACGCTGTCGGCGAGGTCGTCGATCGAGTACGCCGCCGTGGTCGGGGCGCTGGCGCCGTGCCCCGGGATGTCCCACCCCACGACCTCCCAGCCGTCGGGTATCGCCTGGGCGGTCGACTGCCAGAGACCCGCCACGCCCGTCCCGAGCGACGGCCCGACGACGAGCAGGTGGGCGCTGTTCTCGTCGCCGGCGAGGCGCGTGAAGGCGAGGTCAGGCATCGGTGGGGTCCTCCCGTTGGGTGTCGGTGACGGCCGCCCACTCGGTGAGGACGGCCTCGATGATCCGGTCGCAGTCGCCGAGGTAGCCGCGGACGTCGGTGAGGCCAGGGCTCTCGGCGAGCAGCGCGGTCGACGCGTGCTGTGCCCTCGCCGCCATCGCGTCGGGGTGCACCTGCAGGCCGGCGACGAGCTCGGCGGCCTGCTCACCCGCGGTGACCGCGATCTCCAGCAGCGCGGCGAGCGCCGGCCATTCGGAGTGCCACGCGCCGTCGGGGCGCTCGTCGACCGCGCCCGCCGCCGCGAGGTGCAGGGTCGCGGCGAGCTGCGGCGCCTGGCGGGCCGCCGAGGCAACGAGGACCGACAGCACCGGGTTGCGCTTGTGCGGCATCGTCGAGGATCCACCGCGCGCGGGCGATTCGCCCTCGCTCACCTCGGCGATCTCCGGCCGGCTCAGCAGCAGGACGTCGGCGGCGACGACACCGAGCGCGTCGGTGACGGTCACGAGGGCGTCGCCGATCGCGGTGACCGCGCGACGGCGGGTGTGCCACGGGACGCTCGCGGGATGCAGACCGAGATGCTCGGCGAACGACCGGACGACCGGCGCCTGGTCGGCGTCGCCGGTCAGCGCCGCGAGCAGCGCCCGGGTCCCCGCCGCCCCGCCGTACTGCACCGGGAAGCGCAGCGCGTCGAGGACGGTGACCGCCTCGCTCACCCCGGCGAGCCACTGGGCCGCCTTGAGCCCGAACGTCGTCGGGACCGCCCACTGGGTCAACGTGCGTCCGGCCATCACCGACCCGCGGTGCCGCTCGGCCAGCACGGCGAGCTCGGCGCCGGCGCGTCGCAGGTCGCCGCGCAGCCGCGCGACGCCGTCCCGCGCGATCGTCATCAGCGCGCTGTCGACGACGTCCTGGCTCGTGAGCCCCCGGTGCACGACGCCGGCCGCGTCGGGATCCTGCGCCTGGACGGCGCTGCGCAGGTGCGCGATCAGGGCTGTCGCGGGGTTCCCGGTGTTCTCCGCTGCTTCGATCAGGTCGCCGAGGTCGGGCGCGAGGTCGATCGCGGCGTCCGCGACGACGTCGGCCTGCCGCGGCGGGGCGAGCCCGGCGACGACGAGGGCGCGGCTCCACGCGACCTCGACGCGCAGCATGGCGCCGAGCACAGCGGCGTCGTCCACGAGGCCGGCGACCCGGTGCACCCCCGGCCGAAGCAGTCCGCTCACTGGACGTGCCGGGGAAACCGCAGGAAGACCGTCTCGTGCTCTCCCTGCAGATGGACGTCGAAGCGCAGCGACCCGTCGTCCTCGCGGATCGCGCGCAGGGTGTGCGCCTCGTCCGCCGTCAGCCTGTCCAGGAACGCGTCGGACGCTCCGGGCAGGTAGGCACGGGTGTACAGCCGGTCGAGCAGCCCGCGAGCCAGCACCATGACGGAGAAGAACGGCGCCGCACCGTCGACGCCGCCGGGCTCCACCGTTGTGAAGGCGTAATGGCCCCCGGCGTCCGTGGCAGAGCGTCCCCAGCCGGTGAACCGGCCGTCTCGGCGCAGCGAGCCCTCGACGACCGGGATCGCGCCGACCGCATCGGCCTGCCGCAGCTCCAGAAGCGCGTCGGGGACCGGCTTTCCCGCGCCGTCGTACACCGTGCCGTGCAGGCGGACGGTGCCCGACGAGCCGGGAGGGACGAGGTGGCTGTCGCCGGCGTACGGCAGCGCGTCGTGGAAGAACGGGCCGACCGTCTGGCCGGGCGTGGGCTGCGGGTCACTCATTGCTGTCGTCCTCGCGCTCGAGCGGCGTGGCATGCGTGCCGGTCAGCACGATGTCCCAGCGGTAGCCGGTCGCCCACTCGTGGGTGGTCAGGTCGTGGTCGTACGTCGCCACGAGGCGATCACGCACCGACTGCTCGGTGATCGACTGGTAGATCGGGTCGAGCGCGAACAGCGGGTCGCCGGGAAAGTACATCTGGGTGATCAGCCGCTGGGTGAACTCCGCGCCGAACAGCGAGAAGTGGATGTGCGCGGGGCGCCACGCGTTCAGGTGGTTGCGCCAGGGATACGGTCCGGGCTTGATGGTCGTGAAGCGATAGTTGCCGTCGGCGTCCGTGAGGCAGCGCCCGACGCCGGTGAAGTGGGGATCGATCGGCGCCGGGTGCTGGTCACGCTTGTGGATGTACCGGCCACCGGCGTTCGCCTGCCAGATCTCCACCAGCTGGTGGCGCACCGGCCGGCCGTCGCCGTCGAGCACCCGTCCGGTGACGACCATCCGTTCGCCGATCGGGTCGCCGCCCCTCTGGATCGTCAGGTCGGCCTCGAGGGGGTCGACGTCGCTGTGCCCGAACACCGGCGCGACCAGCTCGACGCCCTCGGGATCGGCGTGCCGCAGCTCCTTCGTGGGGTGCCGCAGGATCGAGCTGCGGTACGGCGGGAAGTCGAGGTGCGGCTGGTGGCCGCCGTGCGCTGCCGACGCGTGCTGCCGCTCGATCTCGGCGCTGATCCGCGACTGCGGCTCCAGCTGCGGTTGCTGCGTAGGCAGCTCGTGCTCGAACGACTCGTCGGGCGAGCCGGCCTGCGCGGCGGAATCCCGGTCGGTGACAGCCATTCCCCCAGACTATGGGCTCGACCGCCACCGAGCGATAGGCTCCTTCCGCTGAGCGGAAGGAGGCCCATGGCCGGCAACACCGCGACTCCTGGCGCCTCCGTCCTCGCTCGAGGGCTCGCCGTCCTGTTCGCGTTCGACGAGGCACATCGCGCGCTGTCGCTCACCGACCTCGCGCGCCGAGCCGGTCTTCCGCTGAGCACGACGCACCGCCTGGCCGGCGAGCTGGTGAGCGGGGGTGCTCTGGTTCGGCGCCCTTCCGGCGAGTTCGTGATCGCCCGGCGGGTGTGGCAGATCGGCCTGCTCGCGGGCGTCGAGACCGGGCTGCGGGACGTGGCTGCGCCGTTCCTGGGAGACATCCACGCCGCGACGCGGGCGACCGTGCACCTCGCCGTCCGCCAGGGAATCGAGGCGCTCTACCTCGAGCGGCTCTCCGGGAGGGCGTCGGTGCCGGTCGTCAGCTCCCGCGGGTCTCGGTTGCCCCTGCATGCCACGGCGGTCGGGAAGGTCCTCCTCGCGCACGCGTCGGAGGACGTCATCGACGAGGCGCTGCGGCACCTCGTTCGTGTCACGCCGTATACCGTCACCCAGCCGGCGATGCTGCGTGAGCGGCTCGCGCGGGTACGGCGCGACGGCTTCGCCACGACGTCGGAGGAGATGACGTTGGGCGCCTGCTCCGTCGCCGTCCCCATCCGCCCCGCCAGTCCCGGCGCAGGACCCGTCGTCGCGGCGCTCGGCGTCGTCGTCCCCACGCTGAAGCGCGACCAGACGCGCCTGGTCGCCGCATTACAGGTCGCCGCTCAAGGCATCGGCCGCAGCCTCCACACGAGTAGCTGACCGCCGACCCCCGTGGGGCGAGCACTGTGACGGCTTCGGCCTAGATGCCTGGTTCCACACCCCAGACGCTGCACATCCCGGCACCTTGAGCGGGCCGTTTTTCCTGCTCGTCGAGCGAGCGAGCCCCCTGGGGCGAGCATCGTGGCGGCCTCGGCCTAGGTGCCTGGTTACACACCCCAGACGCTGCACAGGTCGGCACCTCGAGCGGGCCCTTTTGTGGACGTCGAGCCACCCTCTTCCTGGTTCTCG
>NZ_WBKP01000040.1 GCF_009602465.1 Cumulibacter manganitolerans
GGGGCCGCCGGCGGCGCCGCGCCGGCCACCGGCGCCCCGAACGGCAGGAAGCCGCCCGGGCCCGCGGACACGAAGAAGACCGGTGGCATCGGAGGGTACGGCGGGTACGGCGGGAACGGAGGCTGCGGCGGAAGCGGGGGCGCCGCGTTCTCCAGCGGCCCCGGCTCGCGCCGGCGCGGCTCGGGTGCGCGCCGCCGGCGCCGGTACACCTTCACGATCTCCCAGTCGTCGTCGTCGAAGGCGGCGTACGAGTCGTCGTCGATGAGTTCCATGCTCGCCCCCCGGTCAGGTGCACGGTGGCCTACGACTGCGGTTGATGGGTGGTGGTCTCGCGCGGCGGGGGGAGCGACGCGGGGTCGGGGCGCGAGAGGACGTCTATGTGAGGTGGATCACTTCGAATGATAAGCCCGACGGGGACGGCCGGGCAAGACCGTTTCCTCAGGTGAGCGCGCAATTCTCGGCGCCGTACCGCCGCTAGACCAGCGAGTCCTTCCAGGCACCGTGCAGGCGGGCGAACCGGCCGCTGCCGGCGATCAGTTCGTGCGGCGTGCCGTCCTCGACGACCTCGCCGGCATCGAGCACCAGCACCCGGTCGGCGATCTCGACCGTGGAGAGCCGGTGCGCGATGATCACCGCGGTGCGGTCGGCGAGGATCGTCTCGAGCGCCGCCTGCACCAGCCGTTCGCTGGGGACGTCGAGGGAGGAGGTGGCCTCGTCGAGGATCAGCACCGCCGGGTCGGCCAGGAACGCCCGCGCGAAGGCGACGAGCTGCCGCTGACCGGCGGAGAGCCGGCCGCCGCGCTTGCGGACGTCGGTGTCGTAGCCGTCGGGCAGCCTGCTGATGAAGTCGTGCGCGCCCAGCGCGCGGGCGGCGCGCTCGATCTCCGCGCGCGTCGCGGACGGCTTGCCGATCGCGATGTTGTCGGCCACCGTGCCGGAGAACAGGAAGCTCTCCTGGGTGACCATCACGATCGCCCGCCGCAGGTCGTCGTCGGCCAGCTCGCGCAGGTCCACGCCGTCGAGACGGACCGCGCCCCGCTGCGGGTCGTAGAACCGGCACACCAGCCGCGCGATCGTCGACTTGCCGGCCCCGGTGGCGCCGACCAGCGCGACGGTCTGGCCGGCGCGCAGCGTGAGGTCCAGCCGCGGCAGCACGTCGCCGGCCTCGGCGCTGTAGGCGAACTCGACGTCGTCGAGCACCACCTCGCCCCGTGCCTTCGGCAGCGGCGTCGGGTGCTCGGGCGCGGGCACGCTGGACGGCTCCTCGAGAACGCCGGAGAGCTTCTCCAGCGCGGCCATGCCCGACTGGTATGAGTTGTAGAACATCCCGAGATCGACCATCGGGTCGAAGAACTGCCGAAGGTAGAGCATGAAGGCGGCCAGCACGCCGAGCCGGAGGTCGCCGTCGACGACCCGCAGGCCGCCGTACACCAGGCATACGGCCATCGCCAGGTTGCCGGTCATCTTGATCGCCGGGACGAAGATGCTGAACAGCCGGTAGGCGTGCTCGTTCGCGGCGCGGTTGTCCTCGTTGAGGTCGTGGAAGATCTCGGTGTTGCGGCGCTCGCGCCGGAAGGTCTGCACGGCGCGGATGCCGCCGAAGGTCTCCACGAACTGCACGATGAACGCCGCCGAGGTCTCCCGGGTACGCCGGTAGGCCGTGGTCGAGCGCACCCGGAACCAGTGCAGGATCGCGACGACGACCGGCAGCGCCAGCAGCACCACGAGTGCGAGCGACGGGTCGAGCACGGTCAGGATGACGGTCACGCTGAGCACGCTCAGCAGGGCCGTGATCAGGCCGTCGAGCCCCGCGTCGAGGAGCTCGTTGAGCGAGTCGAGGTCGCTGGTCTGCCGGGAGATCACCCGCCCGGACGTGTACTTGTCGTGGAAGGCGAGCGGCAGCCGTTGGAAGTGCCAGAACAGCCGTCGCCGCAGGTCGAGCAGCACCCGCTGCCCGAGGCGCCCGAGGCTGCGCAGGAAGTAGCTGCGCAGGACTGCCGCCAGGACCGCGGCGAGCAGCACGGCGGCGAACGTCGTCCACAGCGGTCCCCAGTCGCCACGCCGTAGCGCCGGGATGGCCCAGTCGATGCCGACGCCGACCAGCCACGGCGCGGCCAGCACGGCGAGGTTCTGCGCCAGGATCGCCGCCGCGGTGATCCACAGCGGCCGCTTGTACGGGCGCAGCAGCGATTCGAGCAGCCGCCGAGAGCGTCCGCGCAACAGCAGGCTGACCGACGCGTCGAGGTCCGCGACGTCCTCGGCGGCGACCCCGCGCCAGTCGGGCGTGCTCATCGGGTCACCTCCAGGTCGGTCTGCTCCTCGGCGTCCGCCGACAGGATGGCGCGGTAGGCCGGCAGCGTCCTCAGCAGCTCGCGGTGCGTCCCCACCGCGGCGATCGTGCCGTCGACGAGGAACGCGACCCGGTCGGCGAGCAGCACGGTCGAGGGACGGTGCGCCACCACGATGCCGGTGGTCTGCGCGAGCACGCGGCGCAGCGCCCGCTCGACGAGCGCCTCGGTGTGGATGTCCAGCGCGGACAGCGGGTCGTCGAGGACCAGCAGCCGAGGGCGGCCCAGCACGGCGCGGGCCAGCGCCAGGCGCTGTCGCTGGCCGCCGGACAGCGACATGCCCTGCTCGCCGATGCGGGTCTCGAGGCCCCACGGCAGGGCGTGCACGAACCCGGCCTGCGCCACCTCGAGTGCCTCGGCGATCTGTGCCTCCGTCGCATCGGGACGGCCCAGCGTCAGGTTCTCGCGCACCGAGGCGGAGAACAGCGTCGGGTCCTCGAACGCCATGGACACCGTGGCCCGCAGGTCGGACAGCGCCAGCTGCCGAACGTCGACGCCGTCGATCTCGACGGCTCCACCGGTGACGTCGTACAGCCGCGGAACGAGCCCCGTGAGCGTGGTCTTGCCGCAGCCCGTCGGGCCGACGACGGCGACGGTCTCGCCCGGCGCGACCTCCAGGTCGATGCCGTGCAGCACGTCGCGGCCGCTGTCGGGGAACCGGAACGACACGTCGCGGAAGACCAGCCGTGCCCCGTCCGCAGCCGCGCCGCGGCCGGTCACCGGCGAGGCGTCGACGATGCCCGGCTCGGTGTCGAGCACCTCGAACAGCCGGCCGGCCGCGGTCGCGGCCTGCTGGGCGTCGGCGACGAGGAAGCCCAGCGACGCGATCGGCCACAGCAGGATCAGGAACAACGACACGAACGCGACGAGGGTGCCCAGGGTGATGGCGCCGCTGCCGACGGCGGCGCTGCCGGCCAGCACGAGGACGGAGAGCACGACGTGCGGGTGCAGCTCGATCAACGCCCAGATGGCGGCGAGCACGTTCACCCGGGTGAGCTGGATGTCGAGCAGCGTCAGGGACTTCGCGTCGTACCGGTCGGCGGCGAGCTGCGCGCGCCCGAAGGACTTCAGGATCCGGATGCCGGTCGCGGACTCCTCCACGTCGGTGGCGAGCTCACCTTGCTGGTCCTGCTGGGCGAGCGCGATGACGCTGTAGCGCTTCTCGAAGCGGTACAGGATCCACACCAGGGGGACCGCCGAGGCCAGCACCAGCAGACCGAGCGGCCAGTACGTTGCGACGAGGACGACCACCACCACCGCGAAGGTGAGCACGTTGACGATGAAGAAGACCAGGCCGAACCCGACGAACCGGCGGATCGCGCTGAGGTCGGTCGTGGCGCGGCTGAGCAGCTGACCGGACTGCCACCGGTCGTGGAAGGCGACCGGGAGGCGCTGCAGGTGCCGGTAGAGGGAGTCACGCAGGTCGGCCTCGATCGCGATCGCGGCCTTGGACATCATCACCCGCCGCAGATAGATCATCGCCGACTCGAAGACGCCGAACGCGAGCGCGACCGCGCCCAGCCACCACAGCCCGGCGCGGTCGCCGTGCCGGATCGGGCCGTCGATGACACGCTGGGTGAGCACCGGGATCGCCAGACCGGCGAGGGTAGCCAGCAGCGCGCCGAGGAACATCAGGCTCAGCTGCCCGCGGTAGGGACGCACCCACGGCCACAGCCGTACGAGCGTGCCCAGCCCCGCCGCGCGGTCCTCGTCGTGCCCTGCCCCGTCATCCACGTACGGGGACTCTAGTGGCGCAGGCGGACAACAGAGAACGGGTTTTTCGCCGCTCAGCCCCGCGGCGCGGCCGCGTCGGCGATCAGCCGGGCCAGATCCTGCGGCCGGGTCACCATGGGCCAGTGGCCCGAGTCGGTGTCGACGTACTCGACGTCCGCGGCCCGCGCGAGCTCCGGCAGCTCGCCGGCGCGCACCCAGGCGCGCGCCTCGTCGGGGGAGAACTCCGGGCAGACCATGGTGATCGGGACGGCGTACCGCCGCTCGTCGGCCAGCCGCACGATGCCCTGCGAGACCGCCTGCGGGACGGGGATCGCGCCGCCTTCGAGCGCCGCCCGCCGGTCGTCGTCGAGGTCGGCGGAGTCGGCGCCGGCGAACGGCTCCCACCCCGGGAACGGCATCACGCCGTCGACCGGAGGGAAGAAGTCGGCGTACGTCGAGCCGTCCATGCCGGGGAAGCCGCCGACGAGCACGACGCGCGCCACCCGCTCGGGCCGGGCGTCCGCCGCGACCCAGGCGAGCGTGGCGGCGGCCGAGTGACCGACGACGACGCAGCCCGGCTTGGCGGAGTCCACCGCGGCGACGACGGCGGCGACCTGGTCCGCGAGGGTCGCAGTGCTGCTGCCGTCGCCCTGGCCTGGCAACCGTACGGGTACCGGCCGGACGCCGAGACGGGCGAGCTCGTCCGCGGTCGTGCTCCAGACCGACGCGTCGAGCCACAGGCCGGCGATGAGCAGAACGTCCACGACGCACCTCCTGCGCGGGTATCTCGTCAGCCTAGCCGTCGTACGCCGCGGGGCAGGCGACGGAGGATCGGTCGGGGGCCTCACGCATGGTCGTCGAGCGAGCGAGCCCCTTGGGGCGAGCGACGTCGAGACGTCGCGGGTCGCTGGTTCGGGTGCGCCGAGCGTTGGGTGCGCGTTCCCGCGGGAACGTCGTCGGTCGCTGCGGTGGTCGCGGGCGTTGTCGGCTTCCGGCGTCTCGGCGTCGCTTCGCCTATCGGCTCCGCTCGCTCGACGACCAGCAGGAGCGGCGACCGTGGGGTGCGACGTCCGCGGGAAGTGACGCGGGGCAGGATCCACGCCGCGGGGCAGGGCGGCGGAGGATCGGTCGGGGCGGCTCGCGCATGGTCGTCGAGCGAGCGAGCCCCTTGGGGCGAGCGACGTCGAGACGTGGCGGGTCGCTGGTTCGGGTGTGCCGAGCGTTGGGTGCGCGTTCCCGCGGGAACGTCGTCGGTCGCTGCGGTGGTCGCGGGCGTTGTCGGCTTCCGGCGTCTCGGCGTCGCTTCGCCTATCGGCTCCGCTCGCTCGACGACCAGCAGCAGCGACAACCGTGGGTCGCGACGTCCGTGGGGGCGCGACAACCGTGGGGCGTTCACCATGGTCGTCGAGCGAGCGAGCCCCTTGGGGCGAGCGACGTCGAGACGTGGCGGGTCGCTGGTTCGGGTGCGCCGAGCATTGCGTGCGCGTTCCCGCGCGAACGTCGTCGGCCGCTGCGGTGGTCGCCGGCTTGTCGGCTTCCGAAGGGGCTACTTGCGCTTCTTCACGCCGAAGACGATGTCGTCCCAGCTCGGGATGCGCGGCTTCTTGTCCTTGGCGGCCGTCTCGCCGTCGTCCTGCGCCGGGCCCTCGTCGGCCTCGCGGCGGGGCCGCGGTCGCTCGTCGGGGTCGACGTCGTCGGCCTGCGGCTGGGAACGCTCGTCGCGGTCCTCGGCGGGCTGCGGACGGGGCCGCTGGCGGCGCTGCTCGAACGCGGCCGGCTCGTCGAGGTCGTCGTCGCGCAGCTCGGGCCGGCGGCCCGCGTTGCCGAGGTGGCCGGGGTCGACGGCGTCCTCGAGCTCGTCGGGCAGGAACAGCTGCTCGAGATCGACCTCGCGCCCCACCGGTCGCTTGCGGGGGCGCCGACGCGGCTCCTCGTCGCGGTCACGCCCGCGCTGCAGCGGGATGGGTGCCTCCGCGGGCTCGTCGGCGTCGCCGGCGGACGGGTCGTCGACCGGTACCGGCACGGCCGAGAGCCGCGGCTTCGGCTCGACCATCGCGATGGTGTCCTTCGTGCCCGGGTAGGCGATGCCGTTCTGCATGTCGTAGCGCCAGTGCGCGGTGACCGTGCGGTCGTCGGCCTGCCAGGTCGAGGACACCTCCCACTGCCCGTTCTCGAGGCGGCGGGCGTCCCAGTCGACCGGGTTCTCGTCGATGCCGCGCACGAGCAGCCGGTTCTCGATCAGCTCGCGCAGCGTCGGCGGATGCGCGCCGGAGTCCTCGATCTTGACCTTCGCGGACTGGGCCCGCTGCGCGACCTGGGCGCGTTCCTGCAGCACCGGGTAGGCGTAGGTCATGACCCGCTCGATGCGGATGCCCGCGGCCGCGGCCACCGCGTCCGGGGTCTCACCGGCGCGGATCCGCGCCTGGATCTCGCGCGGCCGCAGCTGCGACTCGATCTCGAGCTCGATCTGCCCGAGGCGGCTGATGTCGCCGCGGGAGGCGGCGCGCAGGCGGTCGTCAAGAGCCAGCAGGAAGCGCTCGCCGTTGTCGATCGCTTCCGGTACGTCAGGGGCGAGCACGAAGTGCTTGCCGTCCTCCGACAGTGCGACGAAGCGAAGTGGGCGCATCCTTGGGTGTCCTCCTCCATAAAGAGGGTCATGCAGTGCGTGGTGCAACGATACGCGAGTCCGGGCCCGCGGTACCGGGGGCGCGCCGACCCTTCAGGTGGCCCGTTTGACGGCCCCCTAACATGAGCACCAGACCACAGTCCACCTGAGGGGGCGCCTTGACCGCGCGAGAGCCAGTCGATCTGCACTTCGAATCGGCGCTGCGCGCGCATCGCCCCCGCACGGCCGGCGCGGTGCCGGTCGACGACCTGTGGCGGGTGTTCGAGGCGCAGGCGGGCAGCCGGCTGCTGGACCTGCAGGCGCGGCTGATGCGCGCGGACGGCACCGGCTACTACACGATCGGCTCGGCCGGGCACGAGTCGAACGCCTACGTCGCCGACGCGCTGCGCCCGACCGACCCCGCCTTCCTGCACTACCGCTCGGGAGCGTTCTACCTCGCCCGCGCCGCGCAGGTCGAGGGCATCGACGGCGTCCGTGACGTCCTGCTCTCGCTGGCGGCGTCCACCGCCGACCCGATCTCCGGGGGCCGGCACAAGGTGTTCGGGCGGCACGAGCTGGCCGTCGTGCCGAGCACGTCGACGATCGGCTCGCACGTGCCGCGGGCGATGGGCACCGCGTTCGCCATCGGGCGGGCCCGCAAGCTCGGCGTCGCCGCGCAATGGCCGGACGACGCGATCGCGGTGGCGTCCTTCGGTGACGCCTCGGCCAACCACGCCTCGACGGTCACCGCGATCAACACCGCCGTTCAGACCGCCTATCAGGGCCTGCCCATGCCGCTGCTGCTGGTCTGCGAGGACAACGGCATCGGTATCTCAGTGCCCACGCCGCGCGGCTGGATCCACACGGCCTACGGCGCCCGCCCGGGGCTGCGCTACTTCTCCGGCTCCGGGGACGATCCCGAGCAGATGCGCACCGTCGCCAAGGACGCCGCCGACTACGTGCGCCGCACCCGCGGCCCGGCGTTCCTGCACGTGCGCACCGTCCGGTTCATGGCGCACGCCGGCTCGGACGCCGAGCTCGCGTACCGCACGCCCGCGGAGATCCAGGCCGACTACGAGCGCGACCCGCTGCTGGCGACCGCCCGCGCGCTGGTCGACGCCGGCGTCGGGTCCGGGGAGGTGCTCGAGCGCTACGAGGCGATTCGCGAGCGGGTCGAGCGGGAGTCCGGCGAGGTGATCCGGCTGCCCAAGCTCGCGACGGCCCAGGACGTCATCGCGCCCCTGGCCCCGGTCCGCCCGGACGCGGTCGCCGAGCAGTCCGTCGCCTGCGCGCCGGCGCACCGTCGCGCCCGCGTCTTCGACGGCCGGCTGCCGGAGGACGAGGGCCCGCTGACCCTGTCCCAGTCGATCAACCGGGCGCTCGCCGACGGGCTCGCGGCGTACGACTCGATGCTGGTGTTCGGCGAGGACGTCGGCCGCAAGGGCGGCGTCTACGGCACGACCACGCGGCTGCAGAAGCGCTTCGGGATGGCGCGGGTGTTCGACACGCTGCTCGACGAGACGTCGATCCTGGGCCTGGGCCTCGGGCTCGGGGTCAGCGGCCTGCTGCCGGTGCCGGAGATCCAGTACCTCGCCTACCTGCACAACGCCATCGACCAGATCCGGGGCGAGGCGGCGTCCACGCAGTTCTTCTCCGAGGGCCGGTACCGCAACGGCATGCTGGTGCGCATCCAGGGTCTCGCGTACCAGAAGGGGTTCGGCGGTCACTTCCACAACGACAACTCGGTCGCCGCGCTGTGCGACATCCCCGGCCTCGTCGTCGCGGTGCCGAGCCGCGGGGACGACGCTGCCGCGATGGTCCGCACCCTGCTGGCGGCGGCGCAGGTCGACGGGACGGTCAGCACCTTCATCGAGCCCATCGCGCTGTACCACTCGCGGGATCTGCTCGCCGACGGCGACGGGGGGCTGCTGGCGCCGTACGCGCCACCGGAGGAGTGGGCGGACGCGCACGTCGCGATCGGCGAGGCTCGGCACTACCTGCCGGAGCCCGGCGCGGACGCGGCGGAGCTGAGCATCGTCACCTTCGGCAACGGCGTCCCGATGGCGTTGCGGGTCGCCGAGCGGCTGCGGGCCGAGGGACGCGCGGTGCGGGTGCTCGACCTGCGATGGCTGCGCCCGCTGCCCGTCGACGCGCTGCGGGCCGAGATGGCCGCCTCCGGAGCGATCCTGGTCGCCGACGAGACCCGGCGCTCCGGCGGCGTGTCGGAGTCGGTTTGCGCGGAGCTGGTCGATCTCGGGTACGAGGGCCGTCTCGCGCGGGTCACCAGCGAGGACTCGTTCGTGCCGCTCGCCGACGCGGCCAACCTCGTGCTGCTCAGCGAGCAGACGATCGAGGAGGCGGCCCGCCAGATGCTCTCGGAGCAGCGCCACGGCGCGCACCTGCGCTCGATCTAGCCGACCGGGCCGAGACGCTCAGCCGAGGCGCTCGACGACGTAGTCGATGCAGCGGGTCAGCGCCTCGACGTCCGACGGCGGCGTCGAGACGAACATGCCGATGCGCAGCTGGTTGCGCGCCAGGCCGCGGTACGGCTCGGTGTCGAGGATGCCGTTGGCGCGCAGCGTCGCGGTGACCGCCTTGGCGTCGACCGCCGGGTCGAGGTCGATGGTGCCGATCACCGGCGAGCGCAGCGCCGGGTCCTGCACGAACGGCGTGGCGTACGCCGAGGACTCGGCCCAGCCGTACAGCACCGACGACGACTCGGTGACCCGCGACGTGATCCACGGCTGGCCGCCCTGGGCCAGCAGCCAGTCGACCTGGTGGGCCAGCATGAACAGCGTGTAGACGGACGGCGTGTTGTACGTCTGGTCCTTGCGCGAGTTGTCCAGCGCGATCTTCAGATCCAGCGACGGCGGGACGTACCGCCGGCCGGCCGCGATCCGCTCGGTGCGGTCGATCGCCGCGGGGGAGACGACCGCGACCCACAGGCCGCCCTCGCCGGCGAACCCCTTCTGCGGGGCGAAGTAGTAGCAGTCGGTCTGGCCGAGGTCGACCGGCAGGCCGGCGGCGGCCGAGGTCGCGTCGATGACGGTGAGCGCGCCGTCCGCGGGCACCCGGCGCACGGGCACGGCGACACCGGTCGACGTCTCGTTCTGCGGCCAGCAGTAGGCGTCGATGTCGTCCTCGACGAGCGGCTCGATCGCCGAGCCCGGCTCCGCGCTGCGCACGCTCGGGTCCTCCAGGAAGGGCGCCGCGGCCACCGCCTTGGCGAACTTGCCACCGAACTCGCCGAACGACAGGTGCTGCGAGCGCCGCTCGATCAGGGAGAACACCGCGGAGTCCCAGAAGTACGTCGAACCGCCGTTGCCCAGCATCACCTCGTAGCCCTCCGGGGCGTCGAGCAGCGCGAGCAGACCCTGCCGCACCAGCCCCACCAGCCTCCGGACCCCGGCCTGGCGGTGCGACGTCCCGACGTACGAGGCGGCGACCTGCCCGAAGTCCTCGAGGGCCTCGTAACGGGTGCGGCTCGGCCCACTGCCGAACCGCCCGTCCTCAGGCAGCAGCTCGACGGGGATCTCGATGTTCTCGCTCATGCGCACGCTCTCGGGGTCGTAGGTAGCCGTCCAAGCCTATGACCCGCGCTCGCTAGGCTGGGCGCAGGGCAGAGGGGTGCACGAGATGAACGAGCCGGAGTTCGACGTCCAGCATGAACGCGTGCGGTACGACCTGCCGCGGCTGCGCGAGGACGATCTCGGGGAGGACCCGATCGCGATCTTCGCGACCTGGTTGGACGCCGCGGCGGCCGCCGGCGTCCCGGAGCCCAACGCCATGGTGCTCGCCACCGCGTCCCCGGACGGGGCGCCGCGCGCCCGCACCGTGCTGCTGCGCGGCTACCGCGACGGGTTCGTCTTCTTCACCAACTACACCTCCGCCAAGGGCCGCCATCTGCAGGCCAACCCGCGGGCGAGCCTGTGCTTCCCCTGGCTGCCCATCCACCGGCAGGTCATCGTCGAGGGGACCGTCCAGCGGGTGTCCCCGCGCGCCTCCGACGCGTACTTCGCCTCGCGTCCGGTCGAGTCGCAGATCGCCAGCGCGCTGAGCCCGCAGTCGCAGGTGATCGACGGCATCGACGGGCTGCTCGGCGAGCTGGCGAAGGTCAGCGCCGCCCATCCCGACGGCATCGCGCGGCCCGAGCACTGGGGCGGCTACCGCCTCGACCCGCAGGTCGTCGAGTTCTGGCAGGGCAACGTCGGGCGGCTGCACGACCGCTTCCGGTTCCGCCGCGAGGCCGGGCGCTGGGTGCGAGAACGACTCGCCCCGTGACCGAGGGACCCGAGACCACCCGCCGCACCGACACCCCGGACCGTGCGCCGCAGCGGGCACCGCGCCGGCTGAGCCGGGTCACCATGGACACCCGGCCGTTCGGCTACCCCCAGTTCCGGCGGCTGTTCGCCGGGAACGTGCTGACCCAGGTTGGCGCGCAGATGACGCTGGTGGCCGTCGGCGTGCAGGTCTACCGGATGACCGGCAGCAGCGCGATGGTCGGCTACACGAGCCTATGGGCGCTGATCCCGCTGATCGTGTTCGGGCTGATCGGCGGGGCGCTCGCCGACACCATCGACCGCCGCACGCTGGTCATCTGGTCGACCCTGCTGACCGCGCTGACCAGCCTGATGCTGTACCTGCAGGCGGCGGCCGGGCTGGACAACGTGTGGATCGTGTGGGCGCTGGTCGCGCTGCAGTCCGCCGCGGCGGCCGCCTACCGGCCCGCCCGCTCGGCGATGCTGCCGAAGCTGATCCCCGAGTCGCTGATCCCGGCGGCCAACACGATCTCCTCCAGCACGATGTCCGGGTCGATGATCGTCGGCCCGCTGGTGGCCGGCGTCATCGTCGCGCACGCGGGCGTCACCTGGGCGTACCTCGCCGAGGCGGTGCTGCTGGTGCTCGCGATCCTCACGCTGTTCGGGCTGCCGGTGATGGCCGCCGCGCACGACACCGGCGGCCGGAGCCCGTTCCGGACTGCGCTGAGCGACACCGCGGCCGGCTTCCGGTACCTGCGCACCCAGCCCCTGCTGAGCATGCAGTACGTCGTCGACCTCATCGCGATGATCTTCGGGTGGCCGCTCGCGGTCTTCCCGGCGCTCGCCGACCAGCGTTTCGGAGAGGGCTCGATCGGCTGGCTGTATGCCGGTGCGTCGATCGGCGCGGTGGCGGCCGGGCTGTTCTCCGGCTGGATCTCGCACATCGTCCGGCACGGCGCGACGATCATCGCGTCGGTCGCGGTGTGGGGCGGGGCGATCATCGCGTTCGCGTTCACCGACAGCCTCCTGCTGGGCCTGTTCTTCCTCGCCGTCGCCGGCGCCGCCGACCTCGTCAGCGCGTCGCTGCGGATGACGATGCTGCAGGTGCTGACACCGGACGCGATGCGCGGCCGGATGCAGGGCGTGTTCATGGTCGTCGTCGCCGGGGGCCCGCGGCTCGGCGACGTGCGCCTCGGCCAGATGGCCACCCTGCTCACGCCGACCGTCGCGCTGTGGTCCGGCGGCCTGACCATCGTCGTGCTGATGCTGGTGATCGCGCTGACTTTCCGGCTGCTGTGGCGCTACCGTCCCGCCGATTCCTCGGCGGCGTGAGACGCTGGTCCGGGTAGCCCGCCCCCACGATCCGACAGGAGCGATCAGCAGGTGCTCGCCATCGAGAAGGTAGCGAAGCGATTCGGCGACAAGGTCGTGCTGGACGACCTGTCCTTCGCCGTACGACCGGGGGAGCTCTTCGGGTTCTGCGGCGCCAACGGGTCGGGCAAGACGACCACCATGCGGATCATCCTGGGCCTGCTGCGGGCGGACGCCGGCCGCGTCACCTGGAACGGTGCCCCCATCGACGCCGACGTCCGGCAGGCGATCGGCTACATGCCGGAGGAGCGCGGGCTCTACCCGAAGATGCGCCCGGCCGAGCAGCTCGCGTACTTCGCCCAGCTGCACGGGGTCGACCCGGCGCGGGCCAAGCGGTCGGCGGCGTACTGGATCGAGCGGCTCGGGGTGAAGCTCGAGCCCAAGGACACCCTCGAGAAGCTCTCGCTCGGCAACCAGCAGAAGGTGCAAATGGCAGCCGCGCTGGTGCACGACCCGGCGATCCTGGTGCTCGATGAGCCGTTCAGCGGCCTGGACCCGGTCGCCGTCGACTCGCTGCTAGACGCGCTGACCGAGAAGGCGAACGCCGGCGTCCCGGTCATCTTCTCCAGCCACCAGCTCGAGCTCGTCGAGCGGCTGTGCGACGCCGTCGGCATCATCAGCGACGGACACATGGTCGCCTTCGGGCCCGTGCACAGCCTGCGCGCGCAGGAGGCGCGCAAGCAGCTCGTCGTGTCGGTGGCCGGCGTGCTGCCCGGATGGAGCCGCGCTCTGCCGCACGTCAGCGAGAGCCAGGAGAAAGGCAGCACCGCGATCGTCACGGTGACCGAGCCGGAGCGCTCGAACGAGGTGCTCGCCGCCGCTATGGCGCTGGGCCCCGTCGAGCAGTTCGCCTGGAAGTCACCGACCCTGACCGAGATCTTCCGGGAGGTGGTCGCCGCGTGAGCACGCCGACGATCACCCCGCCGGACCGGCCGCGGTCGAGGCCCTCCGGTCCGCAGCTCGTCGCGCAGGTCGCCAGGCGGGAGATCTCCACCAAGCTGCGTGATCGCACCTACCTGATCTCCATCCTGGTGTTCCTGCTCATCGTCGGCGCAGTCATCACGTTCAACGTGCTGGCCAACAAGAACGCCGACGACTACAAGGTGGCCGTCGTCGGCAGCACCGGGCCCGGCTTCGAGGAGGCCGCGCGGGCGCAGGCCCGGCAGGCCGGAGCCACCGTCACGTTCGTGCAGGTCGCGGACCGGGCCGCGGGGGAGAAGCTGCTGGACGACGGCGCCGACGTCGTCATGGACGGCGACACGCTGCTGCGCAAGGACGCGCTGCCCTCCACGCTCAGCACCATCCTGCAGGGCGCCCACCAGACCGTCTCGATCATCGAGCGGGCGTCCGCCGCCGGCATCAGCCCCGGCGAGCTCACCCAGATCATGACCGTCCAGCCCCTGCGCGAGCAGTCGCTCGCGGCCTCGTCCGGTGACGCGCTCGAGCGCGGCATCGTCGCGATGACGGCGGTCGGGCTGGCCTACGGCATGCTGATGATGATCGTGCAGTTCGTGGCCCAGGGTGTCGTGGAGGAGAAGTCCAGCCGGGTCATCGAGCTGCTCATGACGGCGGTGAAGCCGCGGCAGCTGCTGGCCGGCAAGGTCCTCGGCCTCGGCGTGCTCGGCCTGCTGCAGCTGCTGCTGGTGCTCGGTCTCGGCGTCGCCGCCGCGACGCTCGGCGGGCTCATCGAGATCCCGGCGTCCGGCTGGAGCACCATCCTGCAGGTGCTCGGCTGGTTCGTGCTGGGCTACGCGTTCTTCGCGACGCTGTCGGCCGCCGCCGCCTCCCTGGTCTCGCGCCAGGAGGACCTGGGCTCGGCGCTCATGCCGCTCACCTTCATCCCGATGATCGCGTTCTTCCTCGCCTTCAAGGTGCTGAGCTCACCGGACAGCACCTTGTCGGCCGTGCTGAGCATGATCCCCGGCTTCGCACCGACCACGATGCCGGTACGGGCGGCGATGTCCAGCGTGCCGCTCTGGCAGTACGTCGTCGCCGTCGTCCTGCAGGTCGCGGCCGTGTACCTGCTGGTCCGGCTGGCCGCGCGGATCTACGCCGGCGCCATGCTGAAGACCTCGGGCAAGCTCAAGGCCAGGGAGGCGCTCGCGCGCAGCCGGGAGGGCGCGGACGCCGTGTGAGCACGCCGTCCCGGGAACGGCCGCTCGCGCCGAGTAGATTCGGCTCTGTGGGCGCCGGTGACCGTCATCGGGTGCTCACCGGGGAGCGAATCGCCGGAACCAACCGACCTGCGCGAGGCTCCTAGAACCGCACAACCTGGCACGTGCGCGTCTCGTCGAGGCTCGGTGGACGCGCACGCATGATCACTGACGGGCCGTCGCGGGCCACTGCGACGGTCGTGCTGAACTGATACGGAGCACGCGATGAGCGACGATATTTCCCCCGACCTGGGCGCGCACGACACCGGCGACGACTCGATCAGCGTCGCTTACGGCGACTCGACCCTCGACGCCGGCTCCGCCGGCTTCGACGCGGACGACCACGGGTTGACCGACACCGCCGAGCCGGGCGACGGCTATGAGGCGCAGAGCGACACCGACGCGCCGCTGGACGACGTCCAGCCGATGGACAAGTTCCCCGAGCCGGGCGCCGACGCCGAGCCCGGCGGCGGCAGCGAAGCCGGCTCCGGCGCGGAGAGCACCTCGGACACGGACCCCTCGGATTCCGCCGGCGACGCCTCGGAGCCTGGCGGCGACGCGGCCGGGTCCGGCGACGCGGCTGGGCCCGGGGACGAGGGGCTGCACAGCGCGATGGGCCCGGAGGACTCGGGCACCGAGCAGAGCGCCGGCGACGAGTCGCCGTCCGAGGGCGCGAGCACGGATCTCACGGTCAGCATCGACGGCGAGGACATCGTGGTCGGTGCGCCGACGCTCGACATCACCGGCGACGGCGTCGCCGACACCGTCGTCGTCGAGAGCGAGGGCAACGTCGAGTACTACGTCGACACCGACCAGGACGGTGTCGCGGACCAGATCATCGTGCTCGACGAGACCGACGGCACCCTGGTCAGCCACGAGGTCTACGACCCGGCGACCGGCGAGTGGACCAACGTCACCGACGAGAGCACCGGCACGCCTGACTAGCCGCGTCGGGTTCAGTAGCCGGCGTACTCGTTGGTGATCGGGCTCGTCGCGGCGGGCTCGAGGAGCTCGGCCATGTCGGTACGGCCGACGCGTGCGCCGGCCCAGCGCGGGTAGGGGTGCTCGTCGGTGTCGAACACGCTGGTGTACCGACGTACGGACTCCATCGCCGCCGGCAGGTCCCAGTGCGGCTGGATGCTGCTGACGGAGTGCCAGGCCTCGTCCTGGTTCGGGACGACCACCGACGGCGCTGCCTGCAGCCGCAGCGCGTCGCCGGTGAGCTCGGCGAGCAGCTCGCGCTCGTCGGGATGGCGCAGATTCGGGTCGGCGAGCCCGGCGCGGGAGTACTGCGAGGGATGCTGCGCCGTGATCAGCTGGCCGCCAGCCCGCCGGAAGTCGTATCCGCGTCGGGACGGGCGCTTCGTGATCGTGATGCCGGCGGCGTGCACGACGACGTGGTGGTGCTGGCACAGCAGCAGCATGTTGCACACGTCCGTCGGGCCGCCCAGGCTCCACCGCACGATGTGATGCGCGTGCAGGCGGGTCGCTCGGGTGCAGCCGGGGAATCGGCAATGCCGGTCGCGCGCCTTCAGAGCCCGTTTCTGGGCCTTGGTCGCGAGGCGACGCTCGCGGCCGAGGACCAGCACCTCGCCGTCGGCGCCGGTGACTACCGGCTGCACGACACCGGTGCACGCGATCCGCGCCGCGGTGGTCGCCGCCAGCCGGCCGACCGGCTCCGCCCACGTCGAACCGCCGAATCGATCGGCGTCCGCCGCAGCAACGGCGTCGGTCGCATCGGCGTCGCGCGTTCCCGCGGGAACGTCGTCGTCCGGCGCGGCAGCGTCGCGGAGGTCACGCTCGTCGATGTGGACGACGACCACATCGCGGTCCTCGCCGGACACGTCGGCCGGGCCGGAGTCGATGAATCCGCGGGCCACGTCCACCAGGGCGTCGGCCAGCGTGAAGGCCGGCACGGGCGCCTCCGCATCGGGCGTTCCCGCGGGAACGTCCTCCTCGAGAACCGACTGCTCCTCACCGGCCTGGCGCGCCGCCGCCGACCGGTATCGCACGGTGGCGATCTCGAGGGCGTTCAGCACGATGGCGGCCTCTTCCGGCGGCAACCAGGCGCTGATCTGGATGGTCCCGTCGGGTAGCTCGCGATGCGTGACCCGACGCGCCTCCTCGGCGACCAGCCGCTGGCTGCGCCCGGCGCGGAACCCACGCACCGCCCGTTCCAGCTGTGCCGCGGTCATGTTCCGGGCGACCTCCACGAGCGTCGCCTCGTCGATCAGACCGGCGAGCCGGGTGCACTCGCGCGCCTTGCTGAACGACAGCAGGCCGCGCCCGAACGCCTCGGCAACCAGCGGCATCACTCGCAGCGCGCGGGCGATCCGCACGTGCTCGCGCGCGGCGCCGGGGCTCATCGAGCACGAGAACGCGAGCCACTTGGACGTCGACTCGATGTTGTAGTGGTCGGCGCCGCGACGGGCGTCGAACACGCCGACCATCTCGATCCAGGCGGCCGTCGTGACCGCGACCTTCGCCGCGCCGGTGATGATCCGCGCGGCCAGCACCTCCGCCTCGTGCTCGGCAAGATGGTTCGTCATGACCCCGGCCGCCTCGGCGCGGGCCGCGAACGCCGCCGTCTCCGCCTCGGTCGGTACCTCCTGGCCGAGCTCGTTGATGTTGATCCCCACGACAACCGCCCCCGGTTCCCAGATCGACTGCTCCCCACCGACGCTACGCACGGCCACCGACAGAATCCTTGCGGCGTTCATGCCCTGGTGCAGGCCCGATTCCGGTGCGACACTGACCGCACGGAGATCCATGCGGGAAGGCGGCCGTCATGCCGAGCGACTTCACGATCGTCCAGGCCGTCCGGCAGCGTTTCGGTGACGCCGATCCCGATTTCAGCCTCGCTCAAGAGGTGGAGGCGCCGTTCGTCGGCGCCGCGAAGGACTTCCCGTTCGTGTGCCCTGGCGTGGACTCGCGCGAGATGGCCCTGCTGCAGTTCGAGTCGCTCGGTGTGCAGGCAGGCTCGTTCCAGCCGTTCGTCGTACCGCAGCCGCCACCCAGGAACATTCTCCGCATCAACGGCGTGGACATCCCCGGCGGGATCACCCCTGCGGCCGCGGAGCGCATGGGCGGCCAAGTCCAGCATTTCTGGAAGAGCCACACCCTTCTGGTGCCCGCCGACGTCCTTCGTGAGCAGAACGTTCTGCACATCGCCGCGGTCAAATACAGCCTGACCACAAATCAGGCCAACCTCGACAACTTCATCATCGACAACGTCGTCGTGCACTTCAAGCTCCGCGCGGGCGGCACCAGCCGTCCTCCGGTCGCGCACGGCTGAACCGGTCGGCCGATTGGCATGCGCGCCGCCTGGGCGAGTGCGTAGCGTGAGCCTCGGCTGCGGTGGCGCCGTGCCGCCGATGGCCGGGACTGACCGAGGAGAGATCGATGACGAAGTTCGGGGTGTTCGTTCCACAGGGGTGGCGGCAGGACCTGGTCGACGTGCCGGACCCCGCCGAGGCCTTCGACGCGATGGTGCGCGTCGCCAAGGAGGCCGACGCGGGGACCTGGGACTCGATCTGGGTCTACGACCACTTCCACACGGTGCCCGAGCCGACCGAGAACGTGGTGTTCGAGTGCTGGACGTCGACCGCCGCGCTGGCCCGCGAGACGTCCCGGGTGAACGTCGGGCAGATGGTCGGCTGCAACGGCTACCGCCAGCCGTCGCTGTACGCCAAGACCGCCTCCACCGTCGATGCCATGTCGCACGGCCGGCTGTACGCCGGGATCGGCGCCGGCTGGTACGAGCACGAGTGGAAGGCATACGGCTACGAGTGGACCGACATCCCGCCGCGGATGCGCGCCTTCCGGGAGGCGGTCGAGATCATCCACGCGATGTGGACCGAGGACGCGCCGACCTACGAGGGCAAGCACTACCACATCGACAAGCCGATCAACCTGCCGAAGAGTGCCGCGCCGGGCCGCAAGGTCCCGCTGTGGATCGGTGGCGGGGGAGAGAAGGTCACCCTCAAGCTCGTGGCGCAGTACGCCGACGCGTGCAACATCGGCGCCGGCAAGCCCGACCTCATCCGCCAGAAGCTCGGCGTGCTAAAGGGGCACTGCGACAAGCTCGGCCGCGACCTCGGCGACATCACCGTGTCGACGAACATCATGGCTTTCCCCACTGCCGACGGCGACGGGTTCGAGGCCGCCTCGGCCAAGGCGCGTGGCAGCCGGTGGAGCGCCGACGAGTGGCGCGAGACGATGGCGCTCGGCGCCGATGCGATCAAGCAGCGCACCGAGGCGGCCGTCGAGGCAGGCGCCGACTACATCATCTACTACGTGCCCGGCCTGGCGTACGACGACGAGATCCTGCCCGCCATGCAGGACATCATCTCCGGCTACTGAGGGCTTCGGCTCAGCCCATCGTCCGGCGCCGTCGATCCCTGATGGATGATGTCGGCGGGACCGGTACCGCGCCTATCGCCACGCGGCAGGATAAATGTATCCGCGAACGCGGACGTTATTGGGCCTGCAATGCCTACAGGTACTGCAGTGCCTGGGGATCGCGCGCGTGCTGTAAAAGCTGAAGCGCGGCCGTCACCACCTCGCGCTGCCGGAGCCGGTCTGCGACCGGGCCGATCGTGCGACCGATCAAGTGCGGGGTGACCAGCACGCGCGGCACGCGTAGGCGCCCGGCGATGTGGGCGAACGCGCGCACGTACACCGACACGGTAGCGATTCCCGCTGCCTCCAGAGCCCTCGCGACGAGTCCGACCGACTCGTGGCACACCGGTCAAGTAGCGACCAGCAGGCAGGCGTCGACCTCTTCAGCGACCAGTTGCTCGGCCCACTGGGGCGCAACCCGGTGCTGCAGGCGACGTTGGGACGTGGCACCTGTGAACGCGTAGTGGTTGTCGGCGAGCAGGATCTGCCCCGCGTCCTGGAGCTCGCGCAGGACGGCCAGGGGAAAGACCGTGCCGGGATCGCGCTGCGCGGTCCGGGCGTCGTAACCGGGATGACGGGCCGTCAACTCGGTGTCCGGAGTGTCCTTGGGAAGGCGAGACAGCGTGGGCGTGCCGCGCAGGAAATCGTTGATCATGCTCAACGATTCCTGTTGGGTGGGGCCGTGAGGGCCCATCGGGTCATCCCCGACGCGGAAGACGCCGCCAGCGGAGATCAGTGCGAGTCGCATCCCGGCCAGGTCACCGGTGACCGGAGTGAACGGTGCGTCGGTCACCGTCGGTGTGTCGTCACCGGCGTACGCGGTGACTTGCGCCTGGTACACCGCGTCCCGGACCGGTTCGAGGTCGCCGGTGTCGAAGGCCTCACCCAGCGCGGCGAGTACGCCGGCTACGGCGTCGGCAGCAGCTGCATCGCTCAGCTTGGCAAGAAACTTGAACTGCATGTCGGCGTGCTCGCCGTAGAAGAACGACCGGCGGAACTCCTCGAACGACAACGCGGGTTGAGAGTCCTCATGGCCGTGCGGGTCGGCATCTGTGTTCATGGTTGCTCCTTGGTCGGTGTCGTGAGATCACCGACTGGTTGGTCGATCGAGTCTCGATGTGATCGGGGTCGTTAGCCGGCCACCGCGCGTAGCCCGTGGGGATCGAGTACAGATATCCGGCCTCGGCCCAGGGCGATCAGGCCGCTGCTCGCGAGGTCGCCGAGCACTTTCGTGGTGGTCTCTCGGGATGTCCCGGCGAGCGCGGCGAGCTGTTCGTGCGTGATCCGCACGTGGCCGCCGCGTAGCCGGCTTCCTCCTTCGGCCAGAGTCGCCACTGTCCCGGCCACTCGCTGCGGCACCGACTTGAACACCACGTCGCTGAGCCGCTGCTCGAGCTCGCTGAGCCGGCGGCCCATGGTCTCGGCGATGCGCGCGGCGATCCGAGGATCACCGAGCAGAAACCGGCGGACGTCGGCGCAGCTCATCACACACACGACGACCTCCTCCATCGCCTCGGCGAATGAGCCGTGCATGTGCTGGCCTACGGTCACCATCTCACCGAAGATGGTCCCCGGCTCGAGGATCGCCGTGGTGAGCGCGCGGCCGTCCTCGGACACCCGGAAGATCCGGACCCGGCCCTTTTTCAGGATGAACAGGACCTCCACGGGGTCGTGGGCAGAAAAGATGAGCTCGCCGGCGGGGTAGGTCCGCACAGGTGCGGCCTGCGCCATCGACTGCATCTCCTGCTCATCCAGGTCGCAGAAGATATCAACCTCCGACATGCACCAAACCCGCTCCGGGTCATTCACTGCCTCGTGCATCTGCATGTCGTCCTCTCGTCGGCCAGGACCCCAGGGTCGGGTCTGACCGGCGATCATCTCAAGTCTCTCGCCGCTGATACACCCGCCTGATGCGTGCCTGACCAATATCATGCCGCTGTTCACATCGCCACGCCGGCTCGCACATAACCGGGCGCTGCGTGGCTTGCCGCAGGGATGACCTCGGCTTCGGCACGGTGCCGGTTCTCGGCCGCGAAGATCACGGAGCGCAGGTCCATGTCGACGACCACCACATCAGCGTTGTATGCGTCATCAGTGGCCGCCGCGCGGGACGGGCGGACCTCGACCCCGTTCCAGAAGGCGACACGCCCTTTGATCTTTCGGGCGATAAACGACGGTTTGGGATAAGTCCAGGCGGCATCCAGGTTCACTGCTTCGCCTACCGCGACCGTGTAGTAGCTGGCCTTCCCCTTCCATGGGCAGATGCTGGTAGTGGAACTGGGCCGTAGGTGTTCACGACGCAATGACTGCTCGGGAAAGTAGTGGTTGCCTTCGACAACGACGGTGTCGTCGCTATCGGCGATCACGGTGTCCTGGAACACGGCCTGCATCCTCATGGTGTTTCCCTCACTAACGCGGTGCCTGGCGGCAGCCATACTCGACCAGCGACGATCGCACTGACGGCGCGGCCGGAAGATCGGGGACGGGAATACGTGGCATAGCAGTGATCCTCTCGATGAAACGGCCTGTGCGACTCGACGCTAGACCGACCACAGTCACCGCACCGTGGGCGTGCTCACATAACGGCGCGAGTGGAGGACAAGAGCAGTTGCACTGGCAGCACTGCGTCACCCATGGCGCAGCTGAATCGGTGATGTCGCAGGTGAGTGCCCTGGACGTCTGCGACACCCTCGACATCGCCGGCCGCCCGAGGACCACCCCGACGCCATCCGGGGAATTCACGTCACCGGCTGATTGTCGTTTCAACCTCCCGGCTGGTGACTGGGGCCCGCGCGTCGTTCGCTTTCGGTCTTGATCAGCTCGAGGGAGGCCTCGACCGCCGTGGTCCAGCTGCGGGCGACCACGTCGCCCCATAGCTCGCCGAGGCGGCCGAGGTCGGTGCCGAGCTCGCCGGTGTAGGTCAGCCGTGTCCCACGGCCGCACGACTCGAGATCGAAGGTCTCGGTGACCACAGGGACGGGACCTCGCACGAGGCGGAACCTGACGCTGGCGGGTGGGTCGAAGCGGACCGTTTCCACGGTCACCGCAGTCAGCCGATTGCCGACCGCCGTGTAATGTGCCGCGAGCACCATCCGTTCGGAGCGCTCGAGGATGTGGACCTTTTCGGCCATCGCACGCGGCCGTCGCTCGGCGTACGGCGCCACCGTCATTGCATACACGACGTCCCGGGGAGCGGCGATGTCCACGGTGATCGGTCCCAGCGGGCGGGTGCGCCGTCCAATGTCGAGGTGCAGGCTCAGCCGACCGGTTATCACCCCGACGTACGCCGCGGCGCCGCCGGGGCCAGCGGCGACCGCCGCGAGTAGCGTCGTCACGCGCATGGCTTCTCCGCGACGATGAGCGCGTATCCCAGCGCGCCGTTCTCGACGGCGTGCTGCGTCGCCGACAGGATCGGGCGTATCCGGTCGAAGTCCAGGCCGAGTGCCGCCGCGCGGTCCCGTTGCATCATCCGCAGCAGTTCGATGCGGGCGGCGATCTGCAGCACCATCCGGTCCAAGGCCTCGCGGTGCGGTTCGACCAGCCTCACCCGTAGTCCGTGAGCGGTCAGCAGTGCCTCGTACTCCTCCGCGGGGCGGGCGTCGGCCACGCACCCGATCCAGGCGCCGAGACCCGTCAGCTCGGCCGGGAGGCGGTCCCGGTCCGCGGTGACGTCGCTGATCCCCACCCGGCCGCCCGGCCGCAGCACCCGGGCCATCTCGGCGACGGCGATCGGCTTGTCGGGAAAGGTGCACAGAGCGCACTCACACACGATGACGTCCCAGCCCGCATCGCCGAGCGGCAGCGCCTCGGCGTCACCATGCTGGAACCGGGCCCGCTCATCGATCCCCGCGGCCTCGACGGCCGCGGTGGCGCGCGCGACGTTCGAGGCCGACAAATCGATGCCGTCGACGATCGCGTTGTACTCCTGGACGGCGAGCAGGGCAGTGGTGCCGACGCCGCTGGCGACGTCAGCCAGCCGTTCGCCGGGTTGAAGGTCGACCGCGTCGAGCAGTCTGCGGGTGAGCTGGGTGCCGCCGGGGTGGTAGGAGGTTCCGAGCAGCATGCTGACGAGGTCGGAGGAGTAGCCGGTGGCGCAGCAGGCTTTGATCCGAGCTGCACCCAGGCCGTTGGTGAGATCTGCGCCGTTCATCGCCGTACCTGCTTGCTGCCGTAGCGGGTCTCGACGAGCAGCGGTTGCAGCTGGCTGGCGTTCGGCACGACGTCGGCGACCTCGACGCCGCTCATCTGGGCGCGGACCTGCTCGCGATAGCCCACGGAGTTGTAGGCGCAGAACGGGATCAGGCGACCGTCGGGGGTGATCTCCTCCACGCAGCACTTCATCAGCTGGCGAACATTGAGGGTGTAGGGGTCGAGGAAGTCCTGGACCACGATCATGAAGGTGTTCTCGGTGATCGTGCTGAGCGCTTCCGGGAGGTTGACCCCGCAGGCGTCGGCGCAGTCGAGCGCCTCGGCGACCCGCATGAGCCTGTCATCGTTCGTGCCGGTACCGATGAACGCCGAGGCGCTCCACAGCTTCTCCAGGGCCTCACGAATCTCGTAGTCGGGTACCACCCGGTTGGCGACGTAGTCGAGGTAGTCCTCGACCTGCAGCAGCCGGGGGATCGGGACGAGCCCGAAGTCGGGGTCGGCCGGAGTCCCTTGAGTGAGCAGATAGGTGACCGAGCGGCAGGTTGGGGCGCAGCAGGGGACGGGGAAGAAGTCCTCGACAGTGAGCCACTCGGGGACCTGCGTGCCGATCGCGTGCAGCACGTCGGAGTTGGTCAGGCGGGTGAGCGGGTCGAACTCGACGTGCCGGCCGGAGTGGGTCACCGGCTGGAATACGACTGAGCGCGCCGCGGGATGCGCGAGCCCGTGGCGGATGACCGCGCCGATCTCGTGCTCGTTGATGCCCTTCTCGATGGCGGCCACCAGCGTGACCGTGAGCCCCGCCTCGGCGCAGTTGTCCAGCGCCCGCTGCTTGATCTCGCGGAGGTCTCGGCCCCGGATGGCCAGCTGGGTCTTCTTCTCGAGCCCGTCGAACTGCAGGTAGACGTTCACCGGGCGGCCGGGGCGGTTGCGGCGGCCGAGTTCGGCGACGAACCTCTTGTCCGAGGCGAGCCGCAGGCCGTTGGTGTTGAGATTGACCGCGTTGATTGGCCGACCCTGGGCCAGGTCGATCATGGCGAGGATGTCCTTGTGGAGGGTCGGCTCTCCCCCGGAGAACATCACCACCTCGGGTTCGCCCTCGGCCGCCACGAAGGCGTCGAGCATGGTGGCGCACTGCTCGAGCGTGATCTGGTAGCCGTCGGGTCCCTTGTCCCGTACCGACCCCGAGTCAGCGAAGCAGATCGGGCAGTCGAGGTTGCAGCCGGTATTGACCTCGATGATGCCCAGGCACGCGTGCTGCTTGTGCTCGGGACAGAGCCCGCAGTCAGCTGGGCAGCCGTCCTTGACATCGGTCTGAGTCTGCAGCGGTCGGGTGCCGGGCTTGTTGAAACGCTGCGCGGCGACGTACATGTCGGCATCGCCGTACACGCGCGCCTCGAACTCGCCGTGCTCGGGGCACCGCTTGCGGAGGAACACCTGGTCGTCCCGCGCGTTGACCTCGGCGTTGACGGTCTGCTTGCACAGCGGGCAGATGGAGCGGGTCAGCTCGAGGAACACCTCATCACGATCGCGGGTCGTCATGGTCGTGACCGTACGCGGAACCGGGATGCCGGCTCAGTGTTCCCTCTTACACAAGCGTCCCGCACCTCGGTCGCGTCGAGGCCGCACATCAGCGTCGGGCGAGTGCGAGCGCGTAGTCCTTGGCGGGATCGGTCCACCAGCCCTCGAGTCGCAGCCCGGCGGAGGCGAGTTCCTGGGCAATCCGCTCGTGGCGGAACTTCGCTGAGATCTCGGTGCGCATCTCCTCCCCTTGGGCGAAACGGATGGTCAGCGACAGCGTCGGGATCGTCACCACCATCGGTGCCAGAGCCCGCAACCGCATCTAGACCCACTCGGTCACGGGGTCCCAGAGGGCCACGTGCTCGAAACGCCTCGGGTCGAAGTCGGCGCCCAGGTCACGGTTCAGCACGTGCAGCACGTTGCGGTTGAATTCCGCGGTGACGCCGGTCGCGTCGTCGTACGCCGCGACCAGGCGCCGGGGGTCCTTGACCAGGTCGAGGCCGAGAAGCAGCGTCTCTCCCACCCGAAGTCCCGCGGTCAGCTGGGCGAGCAGCTCGGCGCGCGCAGCGGGAACGTAGTTGCCGATCGTGCTGCCGAGCAGCGCGATCAGTCTGCGGCCGTGGACAGGCAGTTGATCCAGATGGTGGTCGAAGTCGGCCACCACACCGTGTATTGGCAGTGCCGGGTAGGACCGACGCAGCTGCGGAACGGCAGCCCCCAGCGCTCCGGCGCTAACGTCGACGGGCACGTAGGCCGCGAGACCGGCGGCGGCAGCCATGGCGTCGAGGAGCAGTCGGGTCTTCTCGCTCGAGCCCGATCCAAGCTCGACGAGAACCTCCGCACCTGCAGTTCGCGCGATCTCATCTGCGACGGAGGTCAGCAAGGCCCGCTCGGTACGTGTCGGGTAGTACTCCGGTAGCCGGGTGATCTCCTCGAAGAGCACACTGCCGGCGTCGTCGTAGAAGTACTTGGGCGGCAGCCACTTCGGCGACGCCGTCAGCCCCGTACGGGCGTCGCGCTCGAGCGCTCCCCGCAGGTCGCCGGGCCTGAGCAGCACGTTGAGGTCGGTCACTGCCGGCGGAGTGGTAGCCGTGCAAATTCGTAAGTCTCCCGAGGGGTCAGTGTGAAGCGGCCGCGGGCCCGTGCCGCGGCCGATCATCGAGGCCCTGCGCTGCCGTCGTCGGCAAGCCGTAGGCCGGTGACCGGCCACCGCGCGCCCGGCGGGAAGAAGTTGCGGTAGGACGTCCGCGAGTGGCCCGGCGGCGTCAGCACGGAGCCGCCCCGTAGCACCATCTGGTTCGACATGAACTTGCCGTTGTACTCCCCGATCGCTCCGGCGGCCGGGTGGAAGCGGGGATAGGGCAGATAAGCAGACGACGTCCACTCCCAGCAGTCTCCGGACAGCTGTCGCAACGCACCGGTCGCCGGGCCCGCGGCCCGCGGATGCCACGACTCGGCGGCCGCGGGACTCGCCGCCGGATTCCGGGTCGGGGCCGGCTCCTCCAGTGCGGCGGCGTGCTCCCACTCCGCCTCGGTCGGCAGCCTCTTGCCGGCCCACGCAGCGTAGGCGTCGGCCTCGTAGTGGCTCAAGTGGCAGACCGGCAGGTTCGGCGCGACCGGGAATGTGCCGTGCAGCGTGTGCTCGAGCCACACCCCGTCGACCGTGGACCAATAGAACGGCGCCGTCCAGCCCTCGCTCTGGATGCGGGCCCAGCCGTCGGAGAGCCAGAGCTCCGGTCGCCGGTAGCCGCCGTCGGCCATGAACTCCAGCCACTCGCCGTTGGTTATCAGCCGGTCGGCAAGCCGGTAGGGCTGCAGGTATTGCTGATGCCTGGGCATCTCGTTGTCGAAGCAGAATCCGTGGCCGATGTCGTGGCCGATCTCAGTCAGGCCTCCGTCGTACTCCTTCCATCCGAGCGCACCACCGTCGGCCGAGCCGGCGGGAGAACCGGCGTAGACCGGTCGCAGTGGATTGAGCGAGAGGACGTGCTTGATGTCCATGAGCAGCAGCTCCTGATGTTGCTGCTCGTGGTGGAAGCCGAGCTCGACGGTGCTCGCGATCTTGGCGAGGGTGCCGTCGTCCACACCGCCGAGAACGTCTCGCATGCGTTCATCGACGTTGCGCCGATAGATCCCCACGTCGTGGACACCCGGGCGGCTGATGACGCCGCGCATCGGACGCGCGAAGCGGGGGCCGACGGACTCGTAGTAGCTGTTGAACAGGAACCAGTAGGTGTCCTGGAAGGGCGTGAACCCGCTCTCGACGTCCGCCAGGACGAAGGTCTCGAAGAACCAGGTCACGTGCGCGCGGTGCCACTTGGTCGGGGACACGTCCGGCATCGACTGCACCGTCTGGTCCTCCGGCGACAGTGGCGCGGCGAGCCGCTCGGTGTGGGCCCGCACCTCGTCATAGCGGCTCAGCAAGGCGGCGGGATCGGACAGAGGTGCGGCTGGCATGCTCACCGCACGATCGTCGCACCGGATCGCACGGGAACAAAGTGTGCGGGGTTACATAGTGGGCCACCGATTTGCGGATGCTGGTGTCTGTGAAACAGACGAGCCGGGCGGTCCCTCGCGGTCTGCCAGTCCTGCGGATCGGCCTCACAGCCGGTCTAGCCGGGATGTTGTGCTGTGTCGGACCGACCGTGCTCGCCTTGCTGGGCGTCATCAGCGCGGGCACCGCGTTCGTATGGGCCAACGACCTGTATGACGACTACGCGTGGCTGTTCCGGCTCGCGGGTCTCGCATCGCGTGAGCCGCAGGCTGCCGGCAGGTGCCAGCGCCATGATCATTAATGGCCGGTGAGGATGTGGCAGACATCGGAATCGCTGCAGTCGCCCGGGTTGAGCCGCGTGCTGCGATTCAGGAGGCGCTCCAGCTCGGATGCCAGCGTGTCGAGCTCGCGCCGGCGGACGCGGACATCGGCCAGTTTCGCCGAGAGCAGGCTCGTCACGTGCGTGCAGGGCACGTCTCCCTCCTCCCGTAGCTCGACGATGCTCCTAATCTCGCCCAGGGTCAGGCCCGCCGCCTGCGCCGCTCGGATGAAGGTGAGGCGGTTCAGCGCGGCATCGCCGTAGTGGCGGTACCCGTTGGCCCCACGTGCGGGTACCGGCAGTAGGCCTTCACGCTCGTAGAACCGGATGGTCTGCGCGGCCAGTTCCGCGGCGTCGGCCAGCTGTCCGATCAGCATGCTGCCAGCCTAGCCCTTGACCTTGTAGTGCGGCTCAAGGTCTAGGGTCGCGCCCATGGACATCACACTCCTGTACTTCGACAGCTGCCCGAGCTGGAAGACCGTCGCCCAGCGGCTCGCCACGATCACCGCCGAACGAGCCGACATCGCGGTGACCCACCACCTCGTGGAGTCCATCGAGGACGCGGAGCGCCTGGAGTTCCACGGGTCGCCCAGCATCCTGGTGAACGGCGAGGACGTGTTCGCCGACGCCGATGCCCCAGTGGGCCTCTCGTGCCGCGTCTACCAGACACCGGCCGGACCGGCCGGTGCGCCCACCATCGAGCAGCTGCAGGCCGTCCTCCCGCCCGCGTGAAGGCACCCAGAAACGGAGCACTGGCATGACCAAGACCTACGACGTTCTCGTCGTCGGTGCCGGCATGGCCGGCGTCGCCGCAGCCCACAAGTGCGCCGGCCAGGGCGGGCAGGTCGCGATCGTCGACGCCCGGCCGTACGGCGGCACCTGCGCGCTACGTGGCTGCGATCCCAAGAAGATCCTTCGACGCGGCGCCGAGATCATCGACAGCGCGCGGCTGATGCGAGGCAAGGGAATCGACGACCCGTCCCTGAGCATCAACTGGCACGACCTGATGAGGCATAAGGCCGGCTTCACCGACCCGGTGCCGCACAGCCTCGAACGCGATCTCGCGAGGCACGGCGTCGACACCCTCCACGGCCAGGCACGATTCCTCGACAAGGGCCGCGTCGACATCGCCGGAGTCTCCGTGGAGGCAGGCCGGTACCTGATTGCTGCAGGCGCCCATCCACGCCCGTTGGACTTCCCGGGCAGCGAGCACCTGACCGACAGCACCGACTTCCTGAACCTCGAGAGGTTGCCTGCCAGGGTCCTGTTCGTCGGTGGCGGCTTCGTCTCCTTCGAGTTCGCCCACATCGCCGCCCGCGCCGGCAGCAGCCCCACCGTCATCGACCGAGGACGGCGACCACTGAAAGGCTTCGACCCGGACCTGGTGGATCTGCTCATCGAGCGGAGCCGACAGGTAGGGATCGCCGTCCGGCCCTCCACGAGCATCACGGCCGTCGAGGAGACGGACTCCGGATTCCGAGTCGACCTCGATGTCTCTGGAGTCCCTGAGACGATCGAGTGCGATCTCGTCGTCCACGGGGCAGGACGCGAAGCCGACCTCGCCGGCCTCGACCTGGACGCCGCAGGTGTCGATTGGGGGCCGCGCGGCGTGAAGGTCGCGGGCCACCTGCAGAGCACCACCAATCCTGCCGTGTACGCCGCGGGCGATTCGGCCGACACCCCCGGACTGCCGCTGACGCCCGTCGCCGTATTCGAGGGCAAGCTCGCCGCGTCCAACATGATGAACGGAACGGCTCGGGTGCCCGACTACGCAGGCGTGCCAACCGCGGTGTTCACCATTCCGGAGCTCGCCAGGGTCGGCATGCTCGAGCAGGAAGCACGCGAGAGAGGCCTCGACATCGACGTCCGCTACCACGACACCAGCGGCTGGTACTCGAACTACCGCATCGGAGAGACCACGGCGGCCGCCAAGATCCTCGTCGACCGCGGCACCGACCGGGTCGTCGGGGCACATCTCCTGGGCCCGGAGTACGCCGAGCTCATCAATATCCTCGGCCTGGCCATGAAGGCCCGACTCACCACCCGACAGCTCAAATCGATGACCGCTGCCTACCCGACCGTGGGGTCAGACCTGGGCTCCATGCTGTGAGTGCTCCTAGTCCACCTTCTCGTCCGGTACGTTGTCGACCTCGGCGCCGATGGTGGTGTCGTCGCCGTGGCCGGTGTGCACGACCGTGTCCGCCGGCAGCGTCAGCAGCCGGGAGCGGATCGACTCGACGATCGTCGGGTAGTCGCTGAACGACCGGCCGGTCGCGCCCGGGCCCCCGTTGAACAGCGTGTCGCCGGTGAACACCACGCCGAGGTCGGGGGCGTACAGGCACACGGCGCCCGGCGCGTGCCCCGGCGTGTGCATGACCTGCAGGTCGGTGCCGGCGATGGACAGCGTCTCGCCGTCCTCCAGGTCGCTGTCCGGCGTCGCGTCCGGGTGGGTCAGCGACCACAGCTCCCGGTCGGCCGGGTGCAGGAGGATCGGCGCCCCGCTGAGCTCGCGCAGCCGCGGCGCCTGCGCCACGTGGTCGTCGTGCGCGTGGGTGCACACGATCGCGACGACCTTGCGCTCGCCGACCTGCCGCATGATCGCCTCGGCGTCGTGCGGCGCGTCGATGACGACGACCGACTCGTCGTCCCCGACGATCCAGACGTTGTTGTCGACCTCCCACGTGCCGCCGTCCAGGCTGAAGGTGCCGGAGGTGACCAGGTGCTCCACGCGCGCCGTCATGACAGCTCCACCACCGAGCGCAGGACGGCGCCGTCGTGCATCTTCGCGAACGCCGCCTCGACGTCCTCGAGCCCGATGCGCTCGGTCACGAACTTCTCCAGCGGGAAGCGGCCCTGCTTGTACAGGTCCACCAGCATCGGGAAGTCGCGCGACGGAAGGCAGTCGCCGTACCAGCTCGACTTCAGCGCGCCGCCGCGCCCGAACAGGTCGATCAACGGGATCTCCCACTTCATCTCGGGGGTCGGTACGCCGACCAGCACCGCGGTCCCGGCCAGGTCGCGCCCGTAGAACGCCTGCGAGAACGTCTCCGGGCGTCCGACGGCGTCGATGACGACGTCCGGGCCGAATCCGCCGGTGAGCTCCTGCATCGCCTCGACCGCATCGCGTTGCCGGGAGTTGACGGTGTGCGTGGCGCCGAATTCCGTGGCCCACTCGAGCTTCTTGTCGTCGACGTCGACGGCGATGACCTTCGAGGCGTTGTTCAGCCGCGCGCCGGCGATCGCGGCGTTGCCGACGCCGCCGCAGCCGATCACGGCGACGGACTGGCCGGGGCGCACCTTGGCGGTGTTCACCGCCGCCCCGAGCCCGGCCATCACCCCACAGCCCAGCAGCCCGACGACGGCCGGGTCGGCCTCGTCGACCTTGGTGCACTGGCCCGCGGCGACGAGGGTCTTCTCGGCGAACGCGCCGATGCCCAGCGCCGGCGACAGCTCGGTGCCGTCCTCGAGGGTCATCTTCTGGGCGGCGTTGTGGGTGTTGAAGCAGTACTGCGGCTCCCCGCGCAGGCAGGCGCGGCACTGCCCGCACACCGCGCGCCAGTTCAGGATCACGAAGTCGCCGGGTTGCACGTCGTCCACGCCGGCGCCGACGCTCTCCACGACGCCGGCCGCCTCATGGCCGAGCAGGAACGGGAAGTCGTCGTTGATGCCGCCCTCGCGGTAGTGCAGGTCGGTGTGGCAGACGCCGCACGCGGCCACCCGTACCACCGCCTCACCCGGCCCGGGGTCGGGCACCACGACGTTCTCGATGGTGACGGGCTCGCCCTTGGCGCGGGCGACGACGCCCTTGACGGTCTGCGGCATGCTCATACCTCTCGTAGGTCGGATCGGGTTGCCTCGATCGTATGGGGGTCCGCCGGAGAGGGGACCGTCCGTGCGCGGGAGGGGTTGTGACCCAGGCTACTCGTGGCGATACTGGCCCCAGGTGCACGGCGGGAACCGACCTGCCGTCGAGTCCTGGAGGCGCAGCAGATGGCCGGACGTATCGCCGAGATCCTCGAGCAGGCGGTCGCCGACGGCGCGGTCCCCAATGCGGTCGCGATCGTCGGCGATCGCGACGGGGTGCGCTACGAAGCGGCCGCCGGAACGCTCTCGCCCACCGACGACGGTTCGGTCGACGGCGACACGGTGTATCGAATCATGTCGATGACCAAGATCATCACGACCACGGCGGCGCTGCAGCTCGTCGAGCAGGGGCACCTCGACCTCGACGCCCCCGTCGAGACGTACCTGCCGGAGTTCGCCGACCGCAAGGTGCTCAGCGGGTTCGACGGCGACGAGCCGCAGTACCGGGACCCGGCGTCCGCGGCCACCGTCCGGCAGCTCGTCACGCACACCGCCGGGCACGGCTACATGTTCTTCAACGAGGACATCCACCGCTGGGAGGAGGTCACCGGGTACCCGGGGATCCTCAGCGGCGAGCGCCGCATGCTCGACGCGCCGCTGCTGTTCGACCCCGGCGAGCGCTTCGAGTACGGCATCAACACCGATGTCCTCGGCGCCGTCGTCGCCGCGGTGGCCGGTCGTCCGCTCGACGTCCTCGTCACCGAGGGCATCCTCGACCCGCTCGGCATGCGGGACACGACCTATCGGCTCACCGACGCGCAGAGGTCGCGGCTCACGCCGGTTCAGGTGAGCACGCCGGACGGTTGGGTCGACTCCGGCGTCGAGTACGCCCAGGACCCCGAGCTCGTTCCGGGTGGCCACGGGCTGTACAGCACTCCCCGGGACTACCTGCGCTTCGAGCGGGCGCTGCTGCGCGGTGGTGAGCTCGACGGCCGGCGCATCCTGCAGGAGGCGACCGTCCGGCAGATGTTCAGCAACCAGATCGGCGCGCTGGACTTCCCGGCGGAGATCCGCAGCGCCGACCACGCGTACACCGAGGACTTCCTCGCCGGTCCGGGCTGGAAGTGGGGTCTCGGCCTGCTGCTGAACCCCCAGGACCTGCCGGGGATGCGCCGGGCCGGCTCGGGGTCGTGGGCGGGTTTGTGCAACACGCACTTCTGGATCGATCCGCAGGCCGGCGTCGTCGCGGGCATCTACTCGCAGACCCTGCCGTTCGTGAGCCCGGGCGCCCTGCAGATGTATCAGGCGTTCGAGCAGGCGGTGTACGCCGAGGTGTCTTAGGTCGCGTTGAGGGGTCCGGTGCTGTTCGTTAGCATGTCGAAGGGATTTAATCGAGCAACGAGGAGCGCGACCATGGACAACGAGGACTTCGACGAGGTCTTGAAGGCGGTACGCACGTTCATGCGCGAGGTCGTCGTGCCCGCCGAGGAGCAGATCGAGGCCGACGACAAGGTCCCCGACAGCATCCGCGACCAGGCCAAGGAGATGGGCCTGTTCGGGTTCGCCATCCCCGAGGAGTACGGCGGCCTCGGGCTGGACATGATGCAGGAGGTGCTGCTGAACATCGAGCTCGGGTGGGGCACGCCGTCCTTCCGGTCCATGTTCGGCACCAACAACGGCATCGCCGGCCAGGTGCTGGTCAAGGCCGGCACCGAGGAGCAGAAGAAGCAGTGGCTCCCGCGGCTCGCCTCGGGCGAGGTCACCGCGTCGTTCGCGCTCACCGAGCCGGAGGCCGGCTCCGACCCGTCCTCGCTGCGCACCAAGGCGGTCCGCGAGGGCGACGAATACGTCATCAACGGCGGCAAGTGCTTCATCACCAACGCCGCGATGGCGCAGGTGCTCATGGTGTTCGCGCGGGTGGGTGACACCCCCGGCGGCAAGGGCATCGCGGTGTTCCTGGTGGAGACCGACCGTCCCGGCGTGACCATCGCGCCGCACGACAAGAAGATGGGCCAGCGCGGCGCGTGGACCTCCGACATCAACTTCGACAATGTGCGCATCCCCGCCGACCACCTCATCGGCGGTGACGAGTCGGTCGGCTTCCCGACCGCCATGCGCTCGCTGCAGCAGGGCCGGCTGACCCTCGCCGCGTTCATGACCGGCGTCTCGCGGCGCATCGTGCACGAGATGACCAAGTACGCCGCGGAGCGCCAGCAGGGCGGCCAGTCGATCGCCAACTACCAGCTCGTGCAGGGCCTGATCGCCGACGCGCAGACCGACCTGTACGCCAGCGAGTCGGTCGTGCTCAACGGCGCCCGCGACTGGGACAGCGAGAACGACCGCCGGATGGCGCCGTCGGTCGCCAAGTACTTCGCCTCCGAGGCCGTCGGTCGGATCGCCGACCGCGCGGTGCAGGTGCACGGCGGCTACGGCTACATGCACGGCTACGCGGTCGAGCGGCTGTACCGCGACGTCCGGCTGTTCCGGATCTACGAGGGCACCTCGCAGATCCAGCAGATCGTCATCGCCAAGCAGGCGCTGGCGCCGTACCGCCAGGGCTGAGCCGGCCGAGGACCGGTGCACCGCCTCGCCGATAGGGTGGGGCGGTGCCGACAGTCTTCTCGCAGATCATCCGCGGTGAGCGTCCGGGTCGCCTGGTCTGGCGCGACCCTGTCTGTGCCGCGTTCCTGGACGCCTACCCGCTGACCGACGGGCACACCCTCGTCGTGCCGGTCACCGAGGTCGACCGGTGGACCGACGCCCCCGACGATCTGATGGCGCACTTGTGGCAGGTCGTGGGTGCCGTCGGCAGAGCGCAGCAGGTCGCCTTCCCGTCGCGGCGGATCGGCCTGATGGTCATGGGCTACGAGATCCCGCACCTGCACATCCACAGCTTCCCGACCAACCGGTTCGCCGACTTCGACCTGGCGCACAAGGATCGCCGTCCCGACCCGCGTCGCCTCGACGCGAACGCGAGCGCGCTGCGACAGGCGCTCCGCGAGGCGGGGTACGCCGCGCAGGTCGACGCGGCGCAGGCGTAACGGACGCCGCTACGCGGGGTACTCGGCGCGGATGGCCGCGGTGTCGGCGCCCAGCGCCGGCGCGCCGGCGGTCGGCGCGGGGGTGAACGACGAATAGCGAGCCGGGGTCCGGACGGTGTGCGTGACCACGCCGTCCCGCTCGACCTCGAGGGCGAGCTGCTCGGCCGCAAACTGCGGGCTCGCGACCACGGCGGGGTAGTCGCGGACCTCGCCGTAGACGATCCCCGCCGCCCGGAAGCGCTCGACCCACTCGGCCGTCGTGCGAGTGCGCAGGATCTGCTGCACGCGCTCCAGCAGGAACGCCCGGTCACCGCTGCGCCCGGCCTGGTCGGCGTGCTTGGGGTTGTCGATCAGCTCGGGGTCTCCGAGCGCGCGCGTCAGCGCGCTCCAGTGCTTCGGAGTGTTCGCCGAGAACAGGATCAGCCCGTCGCTCGTGGCGTAGGTGCCGGACGGCGTGGTGAACACCGGATGCGCGCCGGCCCGGGTGAGCGGCACGTCGACGGTCAGGTACTCCGTGTAGTTGTGCGTCTGCAGCGCGATCGCGGTGGCCAGCAGCGAGCACTCGATCCGGTCGCCGCACCCGTGCCGCTCGCGGTTGAGCAGTGCGGCGCAGATCGCCTGCGCGGCGGTGATGCCGGTGCTGGCGTCGACGATCTGGGTGCCGACCCGCTGGGGGAGCCCGTCGGGCTCGCCGGTGATCACCATGAGGCCCGACTCGCCCTGGATGGCGGTGTCGAAGCCGGGGCGCCCGGCGTCCGGTCCGTGCTGGCCGAACCCGCTGATCGAGACGTACACGATGTCGTCGTTGACCGCGCGGATCTCGTCGTAGGTGATGCCGAGCTTGGCGGCCACCCCCGGCCGGAACGCCTCGATCACGACGTCCGCCTCGGCGGCGATCCGCAGGAACAGCGCATGGTCGTCGGGGTCGGTCAGGTCGATCGCCAGCGAGCGCTTGCCGCGGTTGAACGCGGCGGTCATCGAGTTGAACCGCACCGTCGGGTCGGCGCTGAAGTAGGCGCGGCTGCCGTCGCCGGACGGCGGCTCCACCTTGATGACGTCGGCGCCGAGGTCGGCGCAGATCGTGCCGGCCAGCGGGCCGGCGATCATCATGGTCAGGTCCAGGACGAGCATGCCGTCCAGCGGGCGCGGTGCAGTCATGCACCGATCCTAGCGGGAAGTGTTAGCAATGCTAACGATCACCGGGGGAGCTACAGGTAGATGCCCCGGGCGGCCAGCCACGGGATCGGGTTGACGCGGGTGCCGTACATGCCCTGGGTGACCTCGAAGTGCAGGTGGACGCCGGTGGACTGGCCGCGCTTGCCCATGCCGCCGATCTGCTGGCCGGCGTACACCCGCTGGCCGACGCTGACGTAGATGTCCTCGACGTGGCCGTAGACCGTGACCCACCCGTCGTCGTGCCGGATGTAGATCGCCTGGCCGAAGCCGTTGGCGAACCCGGCCCGCATGACGGTGCCCGTGCCGGCCGCGTAGATCGGCGTGTGCATGACGTTCGCGATGTCGATGCCGTAGTGGAAGGTCCCCCAGCGCGCACAGAAGCAGCTCGTCAGCGCGCCGCCCGCGGGGCGCGCCCACGAGCCGTTGCTCTGGGCGCTGCTGGTCGCGGCGGGTGCGGCGGCCGCCGCCGGCGCCGGAGCGGAGTAGGACTGCTGCTGCGAGGCCTGCTGCGCGGCTGCGGCCTGC
>NZ_WBKP01000041.1 GCF_009602465.1 Cumulibacter manganitolerans
CCCCCCCCCCCCCCCCCCCCCCCCCCCCCCCCCCCCCCTTTTCAAGCAGCAGACGGCATACGAGCTGTATTAACCGGACAGCACCCGTTCGTCCGGCCGACGGCGGGACCCGGACAGCCGCCCGGCGTCGGCCACCCGCCGAACCCCGGACAGGCCGGCCCCGCCGCGCCCCCGACCGGCGTCCCGCCGCAGCCGGGCAGCGCACGCACCGCGGGACCGGCCCCGTCGGCTCCGCCCACCGGGCCGTACGGCGCCGGCGCGCCCAGCCAGCAGACGGGCGCCCGCCCGGTCGTCGCCGGTTCGCCACCCACGTCCTCGGATACCCTGGGTACGCCGCTGGTCGCGGCGCCGCCGGCCGGAGGTCCGCCCGAGCGGCCACGCCCGCGGACCACCCGCCGTCCGTGGCCCTGGATCGTGCTCGCCCTGGCGATCCTGGCGATCATCATCACCACGGTGCTGGTGCTGAGCAGCCGCGATCCCGATCCACCCCAGTCCGCCGGAACCACCGTCTCGGCCGTCGACGTCCAGCAGGAGGACCTCCGATGACCCGCATCCTCGGGAACCGTTACGAGGTGGGCCGGCTGCTCGGGTACGGCGGCATGGCGGAGGTCCTGCTGGCGCGCGACACCCGGCTCGACCGCGACGTGGCGATCAAGATCCTGCGCTCCGACCTGGCCCGCGACCACACCTTCCAGGCCCGCTTCCGGCGCGAGGCGCAGTCCGCGGCCTCGCTGAACCACCCGGCGATCGTCTCGGTGTACGACACCGGCACCGACCCGACGACCGACCCACCTACGCCGTACATCGTCATGGAGTTCGTCGAGGGCCAGACGCTGCGCGAGCTGCTCCGGACCGAGGGCACCCTCGAGGCGCCCCAGGCCATGCGGATCACCGCCGAGATCTGCGGCGCGCTCGACTTCTCGCACCGCAACGGCATCGTGCACCGCGACGTCAAGCCCGGCAACGTGATGATCACGCCGGCCGGCCGCGTGAAGGTGATGGACTTCGGCATCGCCCGCGCCGTCTCGGACACGGCTGCCACCATGACCGCCACGGCCGCGGTCGTCGGCACCGCGCAGTACCTCTCGCCCGAGCAGGCACGCGGCGAGAGCGTCGACGCCCGGTCGGACGTGTACGCCGCGGGCTGCGTGCTGTACGAGCTGCTCACCGGGACGCCGCCGTTCACCGGCGACTCGCCGGTCGCGGTGGCCTACCAGCACGTCCGCGAGGTGCCGAAGCTGCCGAGCTCGCTGAACCCGACCGTCCCGCGCGACCTCGACTCGATCGTGATGAAGGCGCTGTCGAAGAACCCGGCCAACCGCTACCAGAGCGCCGCCGCCATGCAGGACGATCTCGACCGGGCGATCATGGGCGAGAAGGTCCAGGCCGCGCCGGTGCTCACAGAGGAAGAGGCCACGACGATCGTTCCCGCGCTGCCGGCGGCGGCCCTGCCGGACGTCGCGGCGTACGGCGAGGAGCAGGACGACCGCCGTCGCGGCGGCGGGATCTCCGGCCGCACGTGGGCGTGGCTGGCCGCGCTGCTGGCCGCCGTCGTCGTCGCGGCGTTCTTCGTCGTCCCGTCGATGTTCGGCAAGGACGCGCCCGCGCAGGTCACCGTGCCGTCGGTCGTCAACCAGAGCCTCGACGACGCGACCGCCACTCTCCAGAAGTCCGGGCTCAAGGTCGGCGAGGTCACCAAGGTGACCAGCTCGGTCGAGCAGACCGACAAGGTCGTCGGCCAGGACCCCTCGGCGCAGGCGAGCGCCGACAAGGGCTCGAAGGTGAACCTGTCGGTCGGGGCGGGACCGGCGCAGATCACCGTCCCGGACGTGACCGGCAAGCCGCAGGACGAGGCGAAGGCGCTGATCGAGGCGGCCGGGCTGAAGTTCAGTCCCGTCGAGCAGGACAACGCACAGTCGGCCGGGACGGCGATCAGCTCGAGCCCGAAGGCCGGCGAGTCCGCGCCGGAGATGAGCACGGTCACGGTGTTCATCAGCAGCGGGCAGGTCCAGGTGCCCTCGGTCATCGGGAAGACCAAGGACGACGCGCTGCAGGTGCTCCAGCAGGCCGGTTTCAGCAACGTCCAGGTCACCGAGCAGGACAGCAACGAGCCGGCGGGGATGGTCGTCGGCCAGGACCCCAACAGCGGCAAGCAGTCGACCGAGAACGTCGTCACGCTCGCCGTCAGCAGCGGTCAGGTCGCGGTTCCGTCCGTGGTCGGCAAGACGAGGGCGGAGGCCGAGCAGCTCCTGAAGCAGGCCGGCTTCACGCCGCAGTCGACCGAGCAGGAGGCGGCCGGCAAGACGCCCGGCACCGTGATCAGCCAGAACCCGGCGAGCGGGAAGCAGCCGGCCGGCGCGACGATCCAGCTCGTGATCGCCAAGGCGCCCCCGGCCACGACCACCTCGTCGCCCGCACCTCCGACCACGACCAGCCCGCCGCCCGCCTCGACGTCCACCCCGCCCGGCGGATAGCCGCCCGATCTCGTTACCGGGAACCCGCAAAGCGGGTTGGTGGTAACGAGATCGGCGCTAGACCAGCGAGAAGTGGGCCTCGGCGCGGACACTGTCCAGCATCGCGTCGAGATCGCCGCACCGCTCGAGCGCCGCGGCGCAGCCGATGGAGTCGAGCCAGTTGGCGACGATCCGGTAGCCCTGCTGGGTGAGCACCGACTCGGGGTGGAACTGCACCCCGTCGATCGGCAGCTCGCGGTGCCGCAGCGCCATGATCAGACCGGAGTCGGTGTGCCCGGTGGCCTCGAGCTCGGCCGGGAAGGTGGCTGCATCGACCACCAGCGAGTGGTAGCGCGTCGCCGTGAACGGCCGCGGCATCCCGCGCAGGACGCCGGCGTCGTAGTGGTTCACCAGCGAGGTCTTGCCGTGCAGCAGCTCGGGCGCGTGGACGACGTCCCCGCCGAACACCTCACCGATGCACTGGTGACCCAGGCACACGCCGAACAGCGGGATCCGCTCCTCGGCGGCGAGCCGGACGACCGCGTTCGAGACGCCGGCCTCGCCGGGCGTACCGGGGCCGGGGCTCACCAGGATGCCGTCGGGCCGGTGCTCGTCGACGAGCGCCCGGGCGCCCGCGGCGTCCGGCGACACGGCGTCGTTGCGGACCACCACCGGGTCGGCGCCGAGCTGCGCGACGTACTGCACGAGGTTGAAGACGAAGCTGTCGTAGTTGTCGACGACCAGCACCTTCGTGCTCATGTGGACTCCCTCGTGCGCCGGCGCCGCGGTGGCGCGACCCCTTCACGATAGCCGCGGGGCCGGCGAGCGCGGCGGCTGCCACCGGCGTACCCGGCGCCACCTCGGAAAACGACGCGCCGCAGACGCGCTGTCCACCGGAACGGCCGATCCGGGCCGGAAGCGCGACGTTTCCGGGCGGCCGGCGCCGGGGCTACCTGACCGTGACGTCGTTGTACGGCAGGTGCGGCTCGATCCACGGGAAGACGACGAAGAACAGCAGCGCGACGACCGCCAGGACCAGCAGCGCCGCCTGCGCGACCTTGGCCGCCGTGCCGCCGGGCAGCCGTCGCCAGATCCACGCGTACATCAGCCCTCCTTCAGCGCCGGGACGTCGGCGGCCGACGGGTACTGGGCCTTGGTCAACGGCTCGCCGTCGAGGTGCGCGTGGATGATCATCCGCTGCGCGGCCGAGAACTTCGGGTGGCAGGTGGTGAGGGTCAGCAGCCGGAGCACGGGGGCGGCGGCGGAGTCGCCGGGCACCGGCGCGATCGCCTGGTAGTCCGAGGGCGTGGTGACCGTTCGGCCCGTGATCGCCCCGTACGCCGGATCGCGGAAGTCGCCGCTGGCCTTGTCCCCGATCACCCGGTAGACGTACCAGCTGGTCTGCGTCTCCACCACGATCGCATCGCCGGGGACCAGCTTGTCGACGTTGAGGAACGGCGAGCCCTTGCCGACCCGGTGCCCGGCCACCGCGAAGTTGCCCACCTCGCCCGGCCCGGCCGTGTCGACGTAGTGGCCCGGTCCCTTCTCGAGTGCGGAGGCCGTGGTGCCCTGTACCACCACCTGCGCGTAGTCCGGCCCGAACGCCGGGATACGCAGCACGGCGAGCGCGTCACCGATCGGGACGTCGGAGTAGGTGGTGTCCTGCGTGGGGGTGCCGACGGTGGGGTCCTGCGACGACCACCGGTCGTGCAGCTGCTGGCTGAGCTGGTCCTGCGTGCGGGCGGTGAAGATGTCGGTGATGAACGCCTGATAGACGATGAACAGCAGCACCACCACGCCGAGGGTGATCAGCGTCTGGCCGATGCCGCGCATCGCCGTGCGGCATGCCGTGTCGTTCGGGGGCCGCGTCGCGTCGTCGTCGTGCCCGCGCATCCGCTGCAGCGCTCCCTCGAGGATCGGTTTGGCGATAGCCCCGCCTCGCGCGCCGGCGCGGCGGGATTGCGCCAGCCAACCACATCCGAGGAAAACTCGCTGTGAGCGGCCCGAACGTTCCTCGTTCCCCCGCAGGGTCAGCGCCACATCAGCGCCGATGGAACCACTTCGGGAGCGGCCGTCCGCAGCAGGGCGTAACCGATACCCGAGAGTCCCATGAAGAAGCCCGGCATGTGCACCCGCTGGGGCAGCGACGAGTGCAAGGCGAACGAGCCCGTGGCCGACGCCCGCTGGACTACGGCCACGGCGCGGCGCGTCGCCTCATCGACCAGGCTGCGTTCCCCCAGGTACTGCCCCGCGGTCAGCAACAGCTCGGCTCGCCCGAGATTCCCACAGCACAGGTGGTCGGGTCCGTCGAGGTCGAGCCGCATCGTCGTCCGGACCGCCGCCACGAGGTCCTCGTTGGAAAGCTCCGCCCCGAGAGCCTTCAGGGTGCCAAGCCGGGCGAGCCCGATGCCCGGGGCACCGTGGCACCAGTTCGCCTTGTAGGACGGCTGGATGTCCTCGCGAAGATCTCTCCAGTTGGCGGCCTCGAGATCGAAGAGCGTGCTCTCGTAACGGACCGCACCGAGTGCCAAGGAACGGTAGACCGGCTGCTCGGTAACCTCGAAGAGCCGGGCCAGAGCGTAAGCGATGCCGGCGGCCCCGTGCGAGAAGCCGGTGAGCATCCGGCCACCCAGCGTCGCCCAGGCAACACCTTCCGACGGCCCACGGCGGGCGGTCTCGACCAGTCGCCGGCCGCACAGCTCGGCGCGCGAGAGCACGGACGGGTCACCTGTTTCCGCGTACAGGGAGAGCAGCGCGAGCAGCTCTCCGGCGATACCGGCGAACACGTCGAGCGGGGCGGTCGAGACGCGCTCCGCGTTCAGGAGACCGGCCGCTCGCGTCGCATCCTCGAGGAGGTCGCGGCAGCCCAGCAGCGTCGCGCTCCTGGTGAATGCGTAGATCACCGAGCCCAGGCCAGTCGCGCCGCCCGTACCCACCGCGTTCGCGAAGTCAACCGCCGACCGGGCGAGTGCGTCGCGGACAGGTTGCAGCGCAGCCAGCGCCGTGTCCCGGAAGCGGTCATCACCGGTGACCGCGCCGAACGTGGAAAGGAACAGCGCGGGCCCGCAACCGCCGCTGTGCAGGTCGTAGGCCACGGGCTGCAGCTGGTAGCGCTCCAGTCTCGGCAAGTACTGTGGCGCGATCCAGGTGGCGGTGGCCGGCACACCCGGACCGCGGACCGCATGCCGGGAGATCTCTTCGGCCACGGCCAACGCCGCGTCGACCAGGGCCTCCGGGGCTGAATCGGCCTGCTGCGCGAAAGGCGCGGCGGCGACCGCGGACGGTCCGGGCGTCTCGTGCCGCGCCGCATCGGCATGCAGCGACCCGGCGATGAAGGCCAGTTGCCGGTGAAGGTCGCTCTCGTCGAGTCCCGCCAAGCGGGCGGTCACGAGATCGGCTGACGGTTCCCGAAGGCACCCCTCGACAGTCGTCCCGTCTTCGAGGGTCAACGTCGTCGCCGCCGCCGACGCGGCGAAGTAGGGGATGTCGAGGTTCTCCATCGCCTCGCGCTCGGCCATCGGTCCCTCGGGCGCGACCAGATCCCCCCGGTGCTCGAGCAGGAAGCGATAGCAGTGCTCGAACCCTTCGAGAAGGTCGTGGGTGTGGTTCTCGAGCCGCGCTGTCCGCCCGTCGGGCAGCCTTGGCACGCTGTTGGGCAGCTGGAGCTGCACCGCCCCTGTCCGGATTGCCATCGCGTCGGTGTTGACGTTCTCCCAGCGGGGGGCGCGCTCGATGAGCTCGTCGGCCTCCGGCGTGTGGAGCGCGCTGATGTCGCGGGCGAGGTTGGTCTCCGACCCGTCGTCGACCTGCCAGTTGGGCAGGAGACCCGTCCCGAGCACGCCGCTAGAGAGCGCTTCGAGAGCGATCTCGTGGACGTTCCCGGCGGTCGTCGCCATCTGCACCCGGTGCTGCAGCAGGCACTCGGCGTCCACGAGCACCGGTTGTTCACCGCTGGCCACGATGTTCTCGCGGTGGCAGTCCGCCCCGGCGAGTGCATACACCAGGCACGCCAGCATCCCGGCTCGCCTGTAGTAGCGCGAGAGCGCCGCCGCGTCTGCGCACGGATCGCGCGAGACGTGCTCGACCCAGCCGTACCCATCGCGCACCATGGTCGTCACCGTGCGAAGGTCCGGGCTGAGGCCTCGCTCGCTCAGCCACCGAATCACAGCGAAGAACGACGCCTCCGTCCCGATGTCCTTCGGCTTGTAGACCACGGCGCGGCCACACTCGAAGTGCAGTACCGACACCATCCGGCCGCCGCGATGCGGGTCGGACAATCCGGTCTCCGCATGCGCCACCCGACCGAGAGGTGTGCCGGTCCCGAACACTGCGTGGAGATCCTCGAGATCGTTGTGCAGGCGCGTCACCAGCTCCGCGGTCGCGTCCACCCAGAGCTCCACGAGCCTTGCCATCAGCCGGGCGAGAACGGGGTAGTGACCGAGGATTTGCAGCAGGCCACCGTCGCGGACAGAGGCGACGAAGTCGTCATATATCGCCGTTCCGGGAGCCCGCTCATCGGCGGCGACCAGCCGCTGCCAAGGGCTGGTGCGGGCCGCGCGGAACCCGCTGAACTCGGAGTAGAAAACTCGCCCTGCGACTCCCGACAGGCGAAGCAGCAGCAGGCGCTCGAGGTCCGCGACGGCCGGGGGCGCCCACGACACGGAGAGGCGTGCGCCGGTGCGCTCCTCAAGCCTCCGGCGCGCGACGGCGAGAAAAGGCGTGAGGAGCTCTTCGAACGCCGCCGGCGTCTCACGCTCGCGGCTAACCTCGCCGTCCGGGTAACCCGCGGTGAGCACGGCGCGGAGGGTGTCCGCCCAGGACGGCAGTGGCAGGTCTGCGGGCCGCAAGACGGTGAGGACGGTGCGAGCGTCGTCCGCGCTCAGGCCGTCCGCCGCCAACCGGCTCTCGAACGCCGCCGTGCTGCCGCGACCGACGGCTGCCTTCCAGGCGTCGAGACGCTCGTCCGCCGCTTCGGGTTCGGTGCCGTCGGTCGCGCGAAGCCACGTCGCGCGATCAGACAGCGAGCTGGCCGCCGCGACGAGCGAGGCAAGCGCTGCCTCGATGACGGAAGCCTTCAGCAGCCGCAGCCGTTCTGGATCGAGCTGAACGTCTGCGACGTCGATGCGCCACAGGTGCAGCATCCGGTCCGGTCCGCACGCATCATCGACGTCACGATGTCATCGAGGACCTCGTCCGGGATGCGGCGAGAGGGAATCCGTCCCGGCACCACGAGGTGGATGACGTCGTCCGTCTCCTCGTGCACCTCGACGCGAACCCCATCCGGCACGCCGATGCCGTACTCCCGTTTCAGGGTCTCAACCGGGTTCGACAACAGCTCCGCGCGGAACCCGTCGTCCCGTAGCACCCGGGAGTTGATCTCCGCCTGGCCGCCGCTTTCCTCGTGCTTCATGGTGCCTCCCGTGCGGACTCGATTCGTACCGGTCATCGTGCTCCGATATCGACTCCGTGTCCAGAGGTCTTAGGCGAAGAAAAACCGGCCGTGAGCAGCCCTAACGCGGCACCCGCCCGACGTTTCGGAAGGGCCCCGGGCCCGCCAACCGACCTCCGTCGGGTCGCGGGTAACGGGCGGGGATCAACCGGTCGCCTTCGCGTGCGACACACCGAGGCCGCCGGTGTACGCCGGGAACGTGACGTCCGCCCGCCGCTCGACGTCGTACCCCAGACCGAAGGCCTGCACGGCGTCGAGGAACAGCTGGACGCCGGGCGCCTTCTTCAGCGCCTGCTCGATCGCGTCCTGATCACCCAGCCCGACGATCACGAACGGCGGCGAGTAGACGCGGCCGCCGAGCAGCAGCGTGTTGCCGACGCAGCGGACGGCGCTGGTCATGATCAGGCGCTTGTCCTGGATCATGACCGCCTCGGCACCGGCCGCCCACATCGCGTTCACGACGCCTTGGACGTCGCTCTGGTGGATGACCACGTCGTCCGGGCGCGCCCCCGGGGGCAGCTCGCCGTCCGGCCCCAGCGGCGCGTCGGTGAGCGTCACGCGGACGGCGGGACCGTGCACCTCGGTGAGCCCGGCGGCGGCCTCCGCCTGAGCGGTCTGCGCAGCGAGGGCGTCGGTGCTCGCGTCGTGCTCCGCGAGGTTGTCGCTGAGCGTCTTGACCTGCGCCGCGAGCACACCGCGCTGCTGCTCGAGCTGCTGGTTCTCGCGAGCCCGGTCGTGGATCACCTGCTTGACCTCGGCGCTCGCGCTGCGCAGGTCGCTACCGTTGGCGGTTCGCGAGCTGACCGCGAACATCAGTCCCGCCACGAGGGCGATCACCGGGACGGCGACCGTCCACCCCGGCGTCCCGCTGCGACCGAGGAGCCGCCGCGCGCGCCGCAGCAGGGCCGCCCGCAGCAGGGACACGCGTGACCGGGGCCCGGAGACGCGATCGCGCGTCGCGGACTGGCGGGCTGGTGCGGGCATCGCTCCATTGTGCCCTGCTGGGACGGGTAGTCTGGGGGTAGCCGTCCCGACGAGGAGAACTTTCCGTGCCCAAGTCAAAGGTCCGCAAGAAGTCGGTCTACACGCCGCCCGCGGACAGCCCGATCGTGAGCAGCCGCACCGCCGTTCGAGAGCCCAGCCCCGCGTGGTGGGCGCCGGTGATGGTGCTGATGATGCTTGCCGGCCTGATCTACATGCTGGTGTTCTACATCCGCGGCGACCGCATCCCGTTCATGGTGACCCTCGGGGCGTGGAACTACGCCGTCGGTTTCGCGGCCATCGTCGTCGGCCTGCTCATGGCGATGCGCTGGAACTAGCCCCCGCCACAGCTTCCTCGGCCCGCCGTCCTGCGTGGACGGCGGGCCGTTCTGCTTCCGCCGGCGCCGCAGTTGTCCACAACAGTTATCCACAGTGGGGATAACTACATGCGTGTAACTCGGGCGGTTTCCCCGCGTGCGCCGACATTGCGCACGCGGTACGACGAGCAGCGGGCATGGCGCGCGCGCTCCGCCCGGCGAAGCAGACCCGGGCCTTCTGCGGACACACGAACGGTGGGCCGGTCCGCGAGCGATCGCGGGTCGGCCCACCGTCCTGGTGTTGCGAGAGCGTTCCCGCCGCGGCGGGATCGCGGGCTACTCCCCGGTGAAGCGGGCCGGCCGCTTCTCCTGGAAGGCGCGCACGCCCTCGGCGTTGTCCTTGCTCTTGAGCAGCTCGCTCTGGCCGGTGACCTCGCGCTGGAGGGACTCGGCGAGCAGGCCGACCGACGCGGCGTTGATCGCCGCCTTGGTCTTCGCGTAGGCGCGGGTCGGTCCGGCAGCCAGCTGCGAGGCGAGCTTCGCGACCTCGGCGTCGAACTCGGCGTCGGCGGCGACGCGGGTGATCAGGCCCCACTCCTTGGCGTCGGCGGCCGGGATCTTGTCGGCCATCAGCGCCATCTCGAGCGCGCGAGCGCGGCCCACCGCGGCGGAGACCCAGAGGGTCGCGCCGCCGTCGGGCATCAGGCCGATCCGGCTGAAGGCCAGCAGGAACGACGCGGACTCCTTGGCGACGACGATGTCCGCGCACAGCGCGTAGGACACGCCCACGCCGGCGGCTACGCCGTTGACCGCCGCGATGACCGGCTTGCTGAGGGTCGAGATCGTCGTGACGGTCTGGTTCGCCCAGCTGAGCAGGCTGTCGGTGTCGCCCAGCTCGGTACCGCCCTCGTCCTTGCGATCGCGCACCAGGTCGGCGCCGGCGCAGAAGCCGCGGCCGGCACCGGTCAGCACGATGACGCGGACGCCGGCGTCGTTGTCGGCGGCCTTGATCTCCTCGTACAGCGCCTTGGCCATCGGGGCATCGAGGGCGTTGAGCTTGTCGGGCTTGTTCAGGGTGAGGGTCAGGACGCCGTCCTTGAGCTCACGGGTCACTGCTTCGGTCATCGTGCCGTCCTTCTTCGTCGGATGCGGTGGGTTCTGCCCCGCTATCGGGGCGATAGCGGGGCAGAACCCACCGCGAGAGGTCTTACTTGGGGGCCATCCGGATCGCGCCGTCGAGGCGGATCGTCTCGCCGTTGAGCATCGGGTTGTCGATGATCGACGCGGCCAGCTTGGCGTACTCGCTCGGGTCGCCGAGGCGACGCGGGTGCGGAACCTGCTTGCCCAGCGAGTCGAGCAGCTCGGCCGGCGCACCCATCAGCAGCGGCGTCATGAACAGGCCCGGCGCGATGGTGCACACGCGGATCATCATCGAGCTCAGGTCGCGCGCGATCGGCAGCGTCATGCCGACGATGCCGCCCTTGGACGCCGAGTACGCCGCCTGGCCGATCTGGCCCTCGAAGGCCGCGACGGAGGCGGTGTTGATGACCACGCCGCGCTCGCCGTCGACCGCGTCGTGCTTGAGCATCCGCTCGGCGGCCAGCCGGATCACGTTGAACGTGCCGATCAGGTTGACCTCGACGACCTTCTTGAAGTGCGCGAGCGGGTAGGCGCCCTCCTTGCCGACGGTGCGCTTCGAGCCACCGATGCCGGCGCAGTTGATCGCCACGCGCAGCTCACCGAGCTCGTCGGCGACGTCGAGCGCCTTCTTGACGTCGTCCTCGCTGGTGACGTCGGTCTTGACGAACCGGACGGCGTCGCCGAGCCGCGAGACCGCCTCGGCGCCCTTGTCGTCCTGGACGTCGATGATGACGACCTTCGCGCCGAGCTCGACGAGCTTCTCGGTGGTGGCGAGTCCGAGGCCCGATGCGCCACCGGTGACGACGGCTACCTTGCCGCTGATGTCCATACTTTCTCCTTGCTAGAGGGGGATATACAGCGTTCTGCGGTGGATGAGCGCACGCTCATCATGCGAGAGCGTGGCCTACTCCACCGCAGAACGGGGCGTACGGGGCTAGAGCAGCTCGAGGATGGTGGCGTTGGCCTGGCCGCCGCCCTCGCACATCGTCTGCAGGCCGTACTGGACCTTCTTCTCCACCATGTGGTGGATCAGCGTGCTCATCAGGCGCGCGCCGGACCCGCCGAGCGGGTGGCCCAGCGCGATCGCGCCGCCGTTGGGGTTCAGCCGCGACTCGTCGGCACCGGTGTCCTTCAGCCACGCCATCGGGACGGAGGCGAACGCCTCGTTGACCTCGAACGCGCCGATGTCACCGATGGACAGGCCCGAGCGCTTCAGCGCCTTCTCGGTGGCGGGGATCGGCGCGGTCAGCATGATGATGGGGTCGGTGCCCGCCAGCACGGTGGTGTGCACGCGGACCAGCGGCTTGAGCCCGAGCTCCTTGGCCTTCTCGCTGGTGGTGACCAGCATGGCGGCCGAGCCGTCGGAGATCTGCGAGGCGTTGCCCGCGCTGATCACGCCGTCCTCCTTGAACGGGGTGGGCAGCTGCGCGAGCTTCTCGACGGTCGAGCCGCGGCGGATGCCCTCGTCCTTGGTCACGACGCCGGACTCGGTCTGGATCGGGATGATCTGCGAGTCGAACAGGCCCTCGTCCTGCGCCTTGGCGGCCTTCTCGTGCGAGCGCAGCGAGAACTCGTCCAGCTGGGTGCGCGACAGGCCCCACTGATCGGCGATCATCTCGGCACCGATGCCCTGGTTGGGCCGGACGCCGTTGTAGCGGTCGAGGTAGTCCTGCGAGTACGGCGTGCCGAACTCCTTGACGGCGGTCGAGCCCATCGGGACGCGCGACATCATCTCGACGCCACCGGCGACCGCGACGTCGTAGTGACCGGCGATCACGCCGGCGGCCGCGAACGCGAGCGCCTGCTGCGACGAGCCGCACTGGCGGTCGATGGTCACGCCGGGGATCGACTCGGGCCAGCCGGCGGTGAGCACGGCGTTGCGGCCGATGTCGGCGGTCTGCTCGCCGACCTGGGAGACGCAGCCCCAGATGACGTCGTCGATCTGGGCCGGGTCGAGACCGGAACGCTCGGCAAGCGCCTTGAGGACGACGGCGGAGAGGTCGGCCGCGTGGACGCCGGACAGCGCGCCACCGCGCTTTCCGACCGGGGTGCGTACAGCTTCACAGATGACGGCATCGCGCATGAAATTGGCTCCTAGAACGAAGGGGATCAATTCCGACTATATGACGCGGATGTCAAGTTCACTAGTGCGGCCTCGGATGAGGCCGGCTAGCGGGAGATCACGTGGAGGGCGACGATGGCGCACAGCAGCACGAAGAAGGATCCGAGCAGGATCGCCTGGACCCGGTCACGGCGCCGGTCGTCGGGCGCGGCGATCAGCAGGATCGCGATGATCGCGCCGGTCGCGACGCCGCCGAGCGGCGCCCAGATCGTCGACTCGGGGGTGAACCACACGTAGACGACGACGTCCAGCACCGCGACGAGGCTGATCGCCAGCCGGTTGTAGCCGGCGCGGGTGGCCACCACGAGGGCCGCGCCGATCAGCGCCATCACGGCGCCGTTGCCGGTGGCCCACCGCGACACGGTCGGCTCGAACAGCAGCACCGGGACGGTCGCGCCGAGGCACGCGATGACCGCCGAGGCGAGGTAGCGACGCACCCCCCACCGCGACTCGACCGCGGTCCCCACGACGAGCAGGGTGATGACCGAGGCGATGAGCGACCAGACGCTGGAGTACAGCAGGTTGGCCGTGAACATCCGGTAGACCTCGCCGTGCACCACGCGCTCGGGCACCAGCGCCAACGCTCGCAGCCCGGGCGCGGGGGTCAGGTCGTCGACCTTCGAGGCGCCCGACAGCGCGTTCCACAGGTAGATGATCGTGACGACGGTCGCGATGGTCGCCGACAGGATCCACGGCTTGCGGAGCACTGCTCGGGTCTCGTTGCGCACGACCTGGTGCTCGGTGGACGTCATCAGTAAGACCCGCTTATAACCTAGTGTTTGCCTAATCCTAACCGTGCGAGCCCGCGACCGGGCAGTCCCGGTGCCGCACGGGCCGGGGTGTGTCGGGGTGAGAGCATGGCGGCATGACGACGACCGGTCCCATCTTCCACCTCGACGCCGCCGCGATCCGGGAGCGCACGAGCTGCAAGTACCAGCAGTACGACGCCGACGTGCTGCCGCTGTGGGTCGCCGAGATGGACTGCGCGCTGGCGCCGCCGATCGCCGAGCGGCTGGCCGAGGCGGTGCGGCTGGGCGACACCGGCTACCCGATGCTGGACCGTCAGCTGCCGGACGCGCTGGCGGGGTACGCCGCCGACCGCTGGTCGTGGCAGATCGACCCCGCGCGGGTGCGCCCGGTGCCGGACGTCGGCGTCGGGGTCACCGAGCTGCTGCGCAACAACCTCGAGCCGGGCGACCGCGTGGTGGTGAGCTCACCGGTCTACCCACCGTTCTACATCTGGACCGCGAAGATGCGCGGCGAGCTGATCGACGTCCCGCTGCTGCGCGGCGAGGAGGAGTGGACGCTCGACCTGGACGGCCTGCGCGCGGCGTTCGCGGACGGCGCGGCGGCCTACCTGCTGTGCAACCCGGCCAACCCGGTCGGCCGGGGGTGGCGCGCCGCCGAGCTGAGCGCGCTGGCCGAGCTGGCCGCGGAGTACGGCGTGCTCGTCGTGGCCGACGAGATCCACGCGCCGCTGGCGCTGGAGGGCGCCCAGTTCGTGCCCTTCCTCACCGTCAGCGACACCGCCCGCGAGGTGGGCGTGAGCGTGCTCGCGGCCAGCAAGGGCTGGAACCTCGCGGGGCTGAAGTGCGCGCAGATCGTCGCCGGTTCACAGACCGCGCAGGCCCGGATGCGGCGGATCCACGAGTACACCTTCGAGTCGGTCGGGCACTTCGGGATGCTGGCCACGATCGTCGCCTGGAGCGCGGGGCGCGAGTGGCGCGACCAGGCGGTCCGCGAGCTGTCGGCGAATCGCGAGCTGCTCTCGCAGCTGGTCGCCGAGCATCTCCCTGCGGCCCGCTACCTGCCGCCCGAGGCGACCTACCTCGGCTGGCTCGACCTGACCGCCTACGGCTGGGGCGACACTCCGTCGCGCCGGATCCTGAAGGAGGCGCGGGTCGCGGTCAACCCGGGCCCGTCGTTCGGGGCGACGGGCCGCGGCTGCACCCGGATCAACTTCGCCTGCTCGCCGCAGGTGCTGACCGAGGCGATGGAGCGGATCGGCGCCCTGGCGGCCGCAGGCTAGGAATGCAGGCGGTGCTGCCGGCTAGGAGCGCCGCCGGCGGACCAGCAGGAAGGTGACCAGCGCGCCGGTGACCAGGCCGCCGGCGTGCGCCGCGAGCGAGATGCCCGGCAGCAGCGAGATACCGAGGTTGATCACCAGGATCCCGACCAGCTGGCTCAGGCTCTGCCGGTTGCGCAGCAGGATCACCGCGGCCGCGCCGAGCAGCCCGAACACCGATCCCGAGGCGCCGGCGACCACCGCGTTGGGCGTGACCAGCAGGCACGCGAGCGAGCCGCCGAGACCGGCGAGCAGGTAGACGGCGACGTACTTCCACCGGCCGAGCACCTGCTCGATGTCGCGACCGATGATGAACAGCGAGAACATGTTGACCGCGAGGTGCGTGAGCCCGAAGTGCAGGAAGGTCGAGGTCAGCGGGCGCCACAGCTCGCCGTACTGCACCAGCGGGCCGTACATGGCGAAGTCGCGGAACAGCGGCGAGTACTGGTTGCTGTTGACGCTGCCGGCCTGGACGGCGGTCACCAGATACATCAGCACGTTGAGGGCGATCAGCCCGTAGGTGGCCACCGGGCGGACCCGCGAGCGGGCGAGCGCGGCGCGGACCGTCGACGGCCGGCGGATGGACGCCTGGCCGTCGGCCACGCACTGCGGGCACTGGAACCCGACGGACGCGGGGTGCGCGCAGTCCGGGCAGATCGGGCGCTCGCAGCGCACGCAGGCCAGGCCGGTACGGCGGTCGGGATGGCGATAGCAGAACGCCGGGGCGCCGTGTCCCTCCTGGGGGACGGGCGCTCCGGCGTACGGCGGATGCGTCAAGCTACTTCTCGATCGTCACCGAGTTGATGACCACGTCGTCCAGCGGCTTGTCGTTGCGGTCGGTCGGCACCGACTCGATCTCGTCGACGACCTTCTTGGAGGCCTCGTCGGCGACCTCGCCGAAGATGGTGTGCTTGCCGTTCAGCCACTCCGGGGTGGTGGTCGTGATGAAGAACTGCGACCCGTTGGTGCCCTTGCCGCCCCGCTTGCCCGCGTTGGCCATCGCCAGCAGGTACTTCTTGGTGAACTGCAGCTCGGGGTGGATCTCGTCGTCGAACGTGTAGCCCGGTCCGCCGAAGCCCTGTCCGAGCGGATCGCCGCCCTGGATCATGAACCCGGAGATGATCCGGTGGAAGATGACGCCGTCGTACAGCGGGTCGGTGGAGCTCTTGCCGGTAGCCGGGTGGGTCCACTCGCGGCTGCCCTCGGCGAGCTCGACGAAGTTCTTCACGGTCTTCGGCGCGTGGTTGTCGAACAGCTCGATGCGGATATCGCCCTTGTTGGTGTGCAGCGTTGCGAAGGTCATGGTCGCCTTTCTCATCGGGGATGCGGGCGAACGCCGTCGGCCCTCAGGCACGACGGCGCTCACGCGATCCATGGTTCCACGAACACCGCCCGCGGGGGCACGGTGTTCGCTCAGGGTGGAGAAGGCGTCCTAGTAGGGCGCAGACCCGAAGACGTAGACGACGTCCCCGACCTGCAGCTGGTCCCAGTACACCTTCGCGGCCTCCCACGACAGGTGGATGCAGCCGTGCGACGGCGTCGTCAGGCTGCCGACGTGGAAGGCCACGCCGCCGACGAAGAAGATCGAGTAGGGCATCGGGGCGCCGCCGAACTCGCTGGAGAGGTGGTCGATGTCCTTCCAGTACACCTTGAAGGTGCCGGTCGGCGTCCGGTAGCCGGCGCGGCCCGCGATCTGCTTGACCGGGCCGTAGTAGATCTGTCCGTTGGACTGCAGCCAGGTGGTGCTGTGCGTCAGGTCGACGCAGGCCTTGGCGTACGCCGGGCACGGGTTGGGCGGCGCGACCACGTTGACGTTCGTGCACTTGGTCATCTGGGTGGCGCCGAGCCCGACGTTGACGACGTACATGCAGACGGTGTGCCAGCCAACGCTGGCCGGCAGACCCACGTTGACGCCGTGGTTGCCGCTGACGCCGAGGTACATGTTGACCCCGGGCTGCGGCTGGTTGGCGTTGGCGAACCCGACGGCGTTGCCGTCGACGGTCCACATGGTCTGCGTGGCGACGCCCCACTGGTTGGGGTCGTAGGCCCAGCCGCCGACGCCGATCGCGCCCTGGTTGCCGGTCACGTTGAAGTCGCCGCGCGGGTTGTCGCGGTAGGCGTCGGGGTTGATGGTGACGGTGGTGCACTTCGGCCAGGTGCCCTTCCCCCAACCGATGTTGTGCACGTACAGGCACACCTGGTGGTTGCCGTACGTCGACGGGCTGAACCGGTAGTCGATGCCGTGCCAGCCGGGGACGCCGTACGCCGAGAGGTCGGTGCCGGGTGCCTGCGCGTAGAACGCGCCGGCCACCGAGCCGTTGTCGGTGATCCAGACGACGGTCTTGGCGTACGGATCGCTCGGGTCGTAGGCGTACCCGCCGACGTAGATGTCGCCGTTGCCCAGCAGCGCGGTGCCGATGTCGCCGGTCGGGTCGGCGTTGGGCACGTTGACGTCGAGGCACTTCACCAGCTGGCTGGCGCCGGGGCCGATGTTGATGACGAACATGCACACCGAGTGCTGGCCCGGGTTGGGCGCGCGCAACGCCCCGAACACCCCGCGGTTGTAGACGCCGTACGGGTAGAGGTCCGGGGACGCCAGCGTCGCGGCCTGGTACGCCACCACGCTGCCGTCCATGGTCCACATGGTGATCGGGGCCTGCGACATGTCGCTCGGGTCGTAGGCCCAGCCGGTGAAGTAGATGAGGCCGTCGCTGTTGACCCACGAGCCGAAGGTGCCGACGGGATTGTCGTTCCAGCCCGCGCTCGTCGTCTTCGGCTGCGCGTCGAGCGCGGGGGACGGCTCGGTCGTGGCGGACGCCGACGGAGCGGGCTTCGGCGACTCGGGGGTGGGGGTGGCCGTCGCGGTCGGCGACTCGGATGGTGCCGCGGAGGACGACGAGGACGACGATCCGGAGGACGCGTCCGACGACGAGGACGACCCGGACGCCGTGTCGGGGGCGGTGGACGTCGCGTCGACCGGAGCGGGTGCCTCGAGGCAGGCGGTCGCGCTGGCGCCGGTCGCCCCGCCGACGAGCAGCGCCGCGTCGATCCGCAGGCCGCCGCCGGCCGCGCAGTTCAGCGCCGTCGGCGTGCCCTGGTAGGAGTAGGCCACGGTGACGGTGTACGTGTAGGTCTCGCCGGCCGGGACGGTCGCCTCGTCGACGAGGTACGCCCCACCGGTGGGGTGTCCCGCCTGCACCGGCTTGTCGGCTCCGCCGACGGTCACGGCGGTGGCCGTGACGCCGGTGACGGCGGCGCCGTCCGGAAGCGCGGGCGTGACCTGCGTCGACACCGGCTCGGCCACGGCGGTCGGGTTGTGCACCGTGAGCGTGTAGCGGGCCGAGCCCAGCGTGCTCGTCGGCGCGTAGTCGGTGGCCACCCCGGTGGCGGTCAGCGTCAGGTCGAACCCGGAGGCGCCGGCCGAGCCGGCGTACGCGACGACGAGGAGCGCCGACAGCACGGTGGTGAACAGCCCGCGAGCCGAGCCGATGAGGGTGCCCTTCATGGGACGCCGACCTTTCCCGAAAGTCCGATCTCGCCGTTGCCGTCGGACGTCCTGGGCGGGCGGTGCTTCCCGTTACGTGAGGCGCGAAATCCAACGCCGATTGTATCCACGTGATTCGGTCGCGATAGTGGCGTTGCGCTGGGGACATGCCCGAACCGTGACCTGGTTGAGGCGGTTGTGCCTGGTGGGCCGTCGCCGGACCGGTCAGAGCCCCTCGAGCACCGCCTTGGCGATCTCGACCGCCTCCAGAGAGCTCGCCTGGTTGAGGGTCACGACCACCAGCGCGGTACCGGCCCACGCGGCGAGGTCGGTCCGGGACTGGGCGCTGTCGACCCGCACCGATCCGCCCTCGCCGGCGTTCGCCGGGTTGCCGCCCGGCACCTCGGCGAGCGCTGCCGCGAGCCCCGCACCGGGCGCCACTGCCCGGGTGCGCACCGACACCGCGACGTCGCCGTCCGCGCGCACGAACTCGCACTGCGGCCGCGGGCCGGACGGTGGCTCGGTGGTCGTGACGACCACGGACGCGATGCGCTGGCCCACCGTGGCTTCGACGAAGTCCTCTCCGAGATACGGGCACGAACCGTCGCTGACGCTCACCCGGGTCGCGCTGGGCGCCGCCGATGCGCCCGGCGGCCCGGGGGCGGCCGACGGCTGCGACGATCCCGCAGGCTGGCCGCCGGCGGACCCGGTTGCGCTGCCGCCTCCGGGGCCGGCCGACGTCCCGGGGACGCGGTTTCCCTCACCGGTGCTCGAGCATCCCGCGACGCAGGCGACGACCGCACCGAGGACCGCGAGCGCCCGGGCCGGCACGATGCGCGCTAGTACTGCGGCGAGCCGTAGATGTACACGACGTCCCCGGGCTGCAGCGCGTCCCAGTAGGTCTTCGCGGCCGACTCGGACAGGTGCACGCAGCCGTGCGACGGGGTGCTCAGCGAGCCGACGTGGAAGGCCATGCCCTCGCCGTTGAAGAAGATCGAGTACGGCATCGGCGCGTTGTCGAACTCCTTCGACAGGTGATCGATGTCCTTCCACTGCACGGTGTAGGTGCCCGGCGGCGTGCGGTGCCCGTTGCGCCCGGCGATCTGCTTGAACGGCCCGGCGGTCACCACGCCGTCCTTCTGCAGCCACGTCGTGTTGCTGGTCAGGTCGACGCACGCCTCGGCCGTGGCCGGGCAGGGGTTGGCGGCCGCGGCGGCCGCCTGCTCTTCCTTCTGCTTCTTGGCGGCGGCGATCTCGGCGGCGCTCAGCACGTGCAGCGACTTCGCCTTGCTCTGGTTGGCGAGGAAGCTCGGGTTGCCGGCGAACTTCGCGTAGTAGCTGTGGTCGCCGTCGGCGAGGCCCTTGACGGTGAATGCCATGTTGCCGGCGGTGTTCAGCGTGGCGGTGGCATAGCCGGCGCCGTCCACGACGAGGGTGACGTCGCCGAACGGCACGCCGGGGTTCGGCGTCTGGACGGTGATCGATACCTTGACGCTCTCACCGGTGCCGATCGAGGCCGCTGCCTTGGTGAAGATGGTGGTGGGCTGGTTGGTCGGCGGCGCTTCCGAGGTGGGCGCGGCGGACGTGGGGGCGGCCGAGGTGGTGGTCGTCTCCGAGGTCGGGGCCGCACTCGAGGTGCTGGCCGGCGAGTCCGACGGCGTCGCGGAGACGGTTTCGCCCGACGTGGGCCCGGCGGCGGACTTCGGCGCCCCGGTGGCGCATCCGCTCAGCAGGAGCCCAACGGCCGCGCTCGCAGCGATCAGCAACAGGCCGCGCTGCGACCGACGACGTGAGCTCGTGCCCATTTACCATCTCCAGGTGTTTCGTTCAACCTGCTCAATGGAACACCAGCGATCTCGGGGCCACCAGTGCGATAACCGAATCGCGTCCGGTTCGTGACGCGTTCTACAGCATCGCCTCAGAAACCTCACGAGTCCCAGGACTGTGCGATCTGCGGGGCTGCGAGAGACGCTGTGCCCCCGTGAGCGTTCCCCGCTGCCCCGCAGATCCGTCCCGCCGCCAGCCGGTCATCGGCCGAGCGGCCGATGGCAGACCAGGGTGACGTCGAGCTCCAGGTGCCGGCCGATGATGAAGTACGGCGCCCGGATGCCCAGCGGACGCCGGTCGAGCCGTCCCCGGACACCGACCCGCAGCTCGGTGCCGGTCACCTCGGCCAGCGTCGCCTCGAGCACGATCGGTGCGGTGGCGCCGCGCGCTCGCACGACGCCGCTGCCGGACCAGCCGTATGCGGTTCGGCCGGCCGTCGCGACCTCCACCCGGATCGCGGGATGGCCGGCTCCGTCCAGCAGCCCGGGTTTCTGCAGGTCCTTGTCCCGGTGCGCGTTCCCGGTGGCGATGCCCGGCACGAGGAGAGCGACCCAGGCGCCGACCACCGATCCGCCGTCGGTGACCGTCGCGCCGCCGTCCGCGATCGGGATCGTGCCATGCACCGTGGCCACCAGCTTGTCGCGGACGGCGAAGCGCGCCTCGCTCGCCCGCGGATCCACCTGCCAGTCGCCGGCGAGCGGCGGGGAGCCGACCCGCCCGCTGGTGTGCTGCGTGCTCATCGGGCCACCTCCGCCAGTGCGTCGGCGATCGGTCCGGACGAGTCCACGATCTCGAACCGTTGCACCCGCGTGGGCCCGGTCAGCAGCTGCGGGTCCTCGCCCGGCAGCAGCTCGGACGTGGTGACGAGCCGACCCATCTCCTCGAGGGTCGCCACGTCGCGGGTGAGGACGACGTGGCACTCGGCGCCGTCCGGCCCCCGGCCGTGGAACGCGCCCAGGATGCCGTCGCGGGTGACCGGGTTCGCCCGCAGCAACGGCACGATCCGGTCGGTCGCCGCGCGGCTCGCCGCCTGGACCGCCGCAGCACTGCGCTGGCCGTCGAAGGTCATGATCTGGAGGTACATGGTGCTTCCCTTCCCTGTGCGACGGCGGTGTGTCGCCGCTGTGGCCAGCCTGCCGAGCGGGGGAACCCAGCACCTCAGTGGTGGCGCGGAACCGAGTACTGAACCGCGGGGCACGGCCGCATACTGAGCGCATGTACGAGCCCCCGGGCCGCGCCTCCGAGCTGGCGCGGATCGACGCCGTACGCCGCAGCGCCCTCGCTGGTGCCGGCGGTCTGGTCCTGGTGACCGGAGAGGCCGGGATCGGCAAGACCCGGCTGGCGCACGCCGCGCTGCAGCGTGCGGCCGCCGCTGGCATGACGACGGCGCGCGGCTGGTGCATCGACGACCCGGCCGCGCCGACCCTCTGGACGTGGCGGCGGGTCGCGCGCGACGTCCCCGCCCTGGGCGCGGTCCTGAGCGAGGCCGCCGACCATCGGGACGCCGACGCGCACTTCCGGCTGGCCGAGCGCGTCGGGGCGGAGCTCTCGGCGGCTGCGGGCGGGACCGGTCTGGCGGTGCTGCTGGAGGACCAGCACTGGGCGGACACGCTGACCGCGGCGCTGCTGCGCTGCCTGCTGCCCGAGCTGGGCACGATGCGCGTGCTGCTGCTCGTGACCGCGCGAGAGGAGCACGCGGTCCAGAGCCCGTTCGGTCGCCTGCTGCCCGACCTCGTCCGCAGCCCGTTGGTCACCACCATCCAGCTCGCCGGGTTGACGACTGCCGCCGTGAGCGACTGGCTCGCCAACGACGCCGCCATGCGCGGTTGGGCGCCGCGAGCGGCCGAGCTGGTACGCCGCACCAGCGGCAACCCGCTGCTCATCACCGCCCTGGCCTCGGCCCAGCCGCCGCAGGCCGGGGCAACCGGAGCGGATCTCGTCGAGCGGCCGGCCTGGCGCGCGGTGCTCCTCGCGCCGTACCGCACGCTGCCCGAGCCGGCCCGACGCACCGTCGCGACCGCGGCGGTGCTGGCCGAGCGGCTTCTGCCGCAGGTGCTCTCCGACGTTCTCGGCATCCCCGTCGCGGACATCGGCGACCATCTCTCCGCGGCGGTCACCGCCGGGATCCTGCGCTTCGGTGAGACCGGCCTGGCCTTCCATCACGCGCTCGTCCGAGACGCGGTCGTGGCCGAGCTGGGCGCCGCGGAGCGCGCGCGGATCCACGAGGCCGTCGCGCTCGCCCTGGAGAAGGTCGACGATCCGGCGTACGCGGGACTGGCGGCCACCCACTGGTCGCACGTCGGGACGCGGGCGGCGGCCGAGCGCTGCCGCGATCTCGCGGTCCGCGCCGCGCAGGCGCAGCCGCTCGCGCCGGACCGCGGCGTGGCGCTGGCGCTGCTGGCCCTCGACGCTTGCCGAGCGCTCGGCGCTGGGGACGACGAGCTCGCGGAGCGGCTGCTGGCGACGGCCCGGTTCCAGTGGGACGCCGGACTGCTGGCGGACACCCTCGACTCGTGCGCGCGGGGCATGGATCTCGCCGCGCGCGCCGGGCGCGCCGACCTGATGGCCGGCTTCGCGCTCATCCCGCAAGGGATGGGCTCGCTCGAGGTGGCTGCGATCGCCGCCGAGATGTGCCGCCGCGCGCTGCGCGTGCTGCCGGACGGCGAGCGGGCGCTGCGCGCGCGGCTGCTGGCCTCCTGCGCGGTGGCCGGCGCCGAGGCCGCGCAGCTGCGCGCGCCCGGCGACGAGCGCTCGCCCGACGCGCTGTCGGCGGAAGCGCTTCGGGTGGCGCGTGAGGCCGGGGACCTCGCGGCCGAGATCGAGACCATCGCAGCCCGGCATCTGGTGCTGAGCTACCCGCAGCGGATCGCCGAACGGGAGCAGCTGACGGCCCGCGCGACGGAGATCGCCGAGCGGACCCCGACGCTGATGGGCGCGCTGTGGGGACGCATCTGGGCAGCCGACCTCGCGACCCAGCGCGGGGACACGGTGGGGCTGCGCCAGGTCATCACCGAGGTGGAACGGGTCGCGGCGGCGTACGGCTCGCCGGTGGCGCGATGGCACGCGTTGCGGTTGCGGACCGGCGCAGCCGTGCTGGTCGGCGACTTCGACCTGGCGCGGCGCATCGCGGGTGAGGGCCTGGAGATCGCGCAACGCATCGGCGACCTCTCGATGGTGGGCATGCACGCGGCGCTGCACACCTGGATCGCCGGCATGCGCGGCGATCCGGACGACCTGCTCGACGACGTGATCGAGACCGTGCTGGCCGCCCCGCCGATCCCGCTGGTCCGCGCCGAGCTGCCGATCGTCCATGCGCTGCGCGGCGATCACCAGCGCGCCGCCGCGGCGCTCGACGCGCTGCGCGACGTCCCGGGGCGGATGCCGCTGGGCCCGCGCTGGTACGGGACGGTCGCCTCGATCGGCACCGGTGCCGTGCTGCTGAACGACGCGGCGCTCGCCGAGGAGTGCCACCGGCTGCTGCTGCCGACCGCGCTGTGGTGTGCCGGCGACGGCGGCGGGTCGCCGGTGGCCGCCGGATCCAACGAGGGTCCTCTCGGGCAGCTCGCGCAGGTCGCCGGGCAGAACGCCGTCGCCGCGAGACACTTCGAGCGCTCGATCGCCGTCGACGACCGCATCGGTGCCTGGCCGTACGCCGCCCGCGCCCGCCTCGGGCTGGCCGAGTGCCTCGAGCAGACCGACCCGGCGCGGGCGGTCGAGGTCGCCACGGCGGCAGCCGCCGAGCTCGGCCGGCTGGACATGCCCGGGCCGCTCGCCCGCGCGCAGGCGCTGCTCGCCCGGCACCGAACCGACGTCCGCCCGGGCGAGGGACCGCTGTCGGCGCGCGAGCTGGAGGTGGCGCGGCTGGTCGCGGAGCCGCTGACCAACCAGCAGATCGCGGAGCGTCTGTACCTGTCGGTACGGACGGTCGAGTCCCACGTGCGCAGCGCGCTCGCGAAGCTGGACCTCACCGGGCGGACCGAGCTGGCGATCTGGACGAGGGAGCGAGAGCGGCGGGTGAGCGGTAGGCCGTGAGCCGCACAGGTCACGATGGAACCGCGGGCGCCCCGACCGGCTCGCAGACGCGCCGACTTCGCCGGAGGACCTGATGAACGACACGCCTGAGCCGGCGGTGCCCGGCGGGCCGGACGACGCAGACGCCCCGACGTCGCCGATGCCGGCGATCCGACGCCCGGAGGAGCCGAACGACGGCGTCGTCCCGGCGACCGGACCGGCCGCGAGGGCCGCCTCCACGCCGTGGCTCGTCGTGCTCGGCGTCCTGGTGCTGCTGCTGGTCGCCGGCGGGGTCTACGTACTGGCGGCCGACCGGTCCCCTCGCGGAGGCGCGGGGTCCTCGACGAGCCCGCGTCCGACCGGTGACGCGACGACCGGCTGGTCGCCGAGCGGCGGCGACGAGCAGGCGACCACCGCGGCCGGCGGTTCGGTCGGGCTGCCGCCGTCGAAGCCGGGCAAGAAGCAGCAGCCGGGGAAGGGGGCCTGCCAGGCGAGCACCAACCCGAAGAAGGCGGGCGGAACCCTCGTCCAGGACGTGACCCTCTCGTGCGCGGTGCCCACCTCGCTGACCATCGCGACCGCCGGAAAGGCAGTGATCACGCTGGACGGCGAGCAGCGCACCGGCACCGTGCAGATCTGCGCTGCGCAGGTGGAGTTCACGGTCACCGGTGGTCCGTACAAGTGGTCCGCGGACGGCCCCTGCGAACCCTGAGGCGCACCGGGCCGCTCGCGCGCGAACCGCGACGCCTTCTCCACTGTTGCCGGTCTTCGGGGAGGTCTTCAGACCCGGCCGCGCAGCAGTGCGCGGAAATAGATCATGGGCTCGAGATATCGGTCGAAGAACCAAAGTGACCGTCTGGGCCTGGTGAGGTCGGGCCAACGCACGGTGGGCTGGGGATGGAGGTCGCGGTCGAACTCCAGCAGCATGAGCCGGCGGCGATCGGTGGTGATCGGGATGACGGTGTATCCGTCGTAGGTGCGCAGCGGCTCCGCGCGCCTGGACCGGACGATGTTCTCGGCCAGGATGTCAACCTGGCGGCGCAGCGCTCCGCCGGAGGGGCGGGTGTCGACGGCAGCCGCGTCGCCCAGGCTCCAGATGGACCGGTGCGAGCGATGGGCCAGGGTGTGCCGGTCGACGTCGATGAGCCCGCCGGCGTTGGTGAGCGGCTCGAGCCACCCTGCGGTGGTGTAGGGCGGGACGATGAAGGCGCGCTCTATCCCGGTGATTCGCTCGGTCTCACCGTCGGCTCCCTGCAGAGTGAGGGTCTGATGTTCATGGTCGACGGCCGAGACGGTCTTCTGGTGGTGGACCCGCACGCCGTACCGGTCCAGTTGATCCCGAAGCCGCGACTCGGCGAAGGGAATGTCCAGGATTCCGTGATAAGGGGTGACGAGGTGGACGTCGAGATCGCGCAGGACACCGTGTTGCCGCCAGTAGTCGCACGCCGAGAAGAGTGGTTTGAGTGCGGTGCCGCCGCACGGGGCGGGTTCGGGCGGGATGCTGAAGACCACCGTTCCGGTGCGGGTCGCCGTGATCGCAGACCACGTCCGTTCGGCGTCGTCGGTGAGGTGGGCGGTGCTGCACCAGCCTGTGGCGATCGCGGTGGAGAGGCCGGGGACCGCGTCCAGACCCGGTTCGAGCCCGGGAGCCAGGACGAGGTCGTGGTAGGCCACCCGGGTACCGGAGGCGAGTAGGACCTGCTCGTGACGGGTGTCGATGCTGACGGCGGTGTCACGTAGCCATCTGCACCCGGGTGGGACGACCTGTCGGGTGGGCCGCGTGAGGCTGCGCATGGTCGCCTGTCCGCCCGCGACGTAGTTCAGCAGGGGCCGGTACCTGTGCAGCTCGCCGGGGGCGATGAGGACAACGTCGTGGCAGCCGAGCTTGCGCAGCCGCGCCGCGAGCGAGATGCCGGCGTTGCCGGCTCCCACGATCACCACGTCATGACGGTCGATCACGTTCTCCCTTCAGCGCGTGCTGTCCACGCCCACGGCGGCTTCTCCACTCGGGTGATGGTGAAGTCACCGGCGAGACCGAGGGGGCCCGGGTGCTAGGTGGCGTCTTCTTCGAGGTTGTCGGCGACGGCTTGCAGTGACTCGCGCATGGAGTCTTCGATCCCCGGCATGTCGTGATCGAGGTCGAGCTCCAAGGTCAGCTTGCTGCCGCTGCCTGCTTCGGTGACCGTCACCGAACCTTTGTAGTTGTTGCCTTCGGCCGATGACCAGGTGACGGTGTTGGTCTGCTCATCGGCGTGGAAATGAGCGAGCCCGCGGTGGGTCTCGCCGTTCTCGCCCTTGGCCTCGGTGTCCACGTCGCCGTTCTCGCGCGGGGAAGCCTTGGTCATGCGGGGGAAGTAGTGCGGCAAGTTCTGGACGTCTTTCAGGTAGGCGAACGCGTTCTCCGCGGAGGCGTCCAGCTGCTCTTCGACTGTGTAGGTGGGCATGTGGTCCCTTTCTCGATCCTGCGGGCGTAAGGGAGGTGCGGGAGTGATCACCCATCTAGGCGGCGGGCCCCCGCTGTCCACTCAGACTCCACCGGCCGGTGGCTTGGCTGAACAGTAGACCTTGCCCGGTGGTGAAGGACAGGTCTTCAGCAACACCTTTGCAGCCCGCGGCTCGATTCCCCACCTGGTTGTGTCGTCCACGCCGCCGGACTACCGGGGATAGAACTCGCGAAGCGCGGCGTCGATCTCCGCCCGCTCGGGGATCGACGAAACGGCACCGGGGCGCTGCACGGCGAGGGCCGAGGCGCTGGAGGCGAGCTGCAGGCAGGCCGGCTCGTCGAGACCGGCCACCTTCGCCGCGGCGTACGCCCCCGCGAACGTGTCGCCGGCGGCAGTCGTGTCCACCGCGTCGACCTGCGGCGCGGTCACCCGGATCGGCTCGTGCCCTCGGCGTACCAGCAGCGAGCCGGCCGCGCCGAGAGTGATCAGGACGGCGGGGATGCGCTCGGTGATCCGCTCGGCCAGCTCGATGGGCGACCCGTCGCTGCCGGCGGCGAGCGCCGCCTCGTGCTCGTTGACGATCAGCAGGTCGATGGCCTCCACGAGCGCATCCGGCAGCCGCGCGTACGGCGCCGCGTTGAGCATGACGTACCCGCCGGCCGCGCGGGTGGTCCGGGCGGCCGCGACCACGGTCTGCATGGGGGTCTCGAGCTGCATCAGCAGCACCTTCGCCGAGCGCAACGCGTCGACCTCGTCCGGGGTCAGCTCCACCAGCCGGGCGTTGGCGCCGGCGACGACGACGATCGCGTTCTCACCGTGGCGATCCACCATGACGTACGCCGTCCCGCTGGTGATGTCGTCGCAGCGGCGCACCAGCGAGGTGTCGATGCCGGCTTCGCGCAGGCCGCCGAGCAGGAGCTCGCCGGACTCGTCGGCGCCGACGGCGCCGAGGAACCGCGTCGGGGCGCCGGCTCGCGCGGCGGCGACGGCCTGGTTGTTGCCCTTGCCGCCGCGACCGAGCGAGGAGCGGTCGGTGAGGACGGTCTCACCGGGCCCCGGGATGCGGTCGAGGTCGATGACGACGTCCAGGTTGGCGCTGCCCAGCACGACCACACTCATGACTGCAGCCTAGGGGTTACGAGGCGGCCGCGTAGTGCGCCTTGACCTCGTCGGGCGCCAGCGCGCGGTTGTAGACCGCGACCTCGTCGATAGAGCCGATGAGCGCGGTCTTCGCGGCCCGCGGCCAGCCGGACAGGGAGTCGCCGCAGATCCGCCAGAAGCCCTCGAACTCGGTCGCCGAGGTGCCCTTGGCCTCGGCCGCCACCTGCACGCCGTCGACGTACAGCGTCAGGCCGGACGAGCCCGACATCGTGCCGACGATGTGATGCCACTTCCCGTCGGTCACGATCGTCTCCGACGCCGCGAAGTACCGCTTGCTCTGGGTTCGGGTCGCGACGTACGCCAGCCCGGCCGTGTCGATGTACAGGGTGCGATCCACCTTGCTGCTCGCACCGGTCGCCTTGTTGCCGAAGGACAGGATCTGGCCGCCGTCCGGGCTGGTGGTGTTGACCCAGGCCTCGAGGGTGTAGTCGCCGGTCGGCGTCTCCGGCGTCTGCGAGTTGACGACGGACCGGTTGGTGGCGGTGCAGTCGATGGCGCCCGACTGGCCCTTCACGGCGCTGCTGCCGAGCATGCTGACGTCCTTGCCGAGCGTCAGGTTGCTGGTGCCCACCGCGTCGGCGCTGGGGTCGCTGCCGTAGGCGAACTGCCAGTAGTGCGTAGGTCCGGACCCCAGGACCAGGTCGCGGTAGGACTTCGCGGCGACGGCCTCCGGCGCGGACGACGCAGGAGCGGGCGGCTTGGCACTCGACGACGCCGCCTCCTCCACCGCCGGGGTGAAGAGCTTCGGGATCATGAGGAACGACAGCAGGACGAACACCGCCGCGACCGCGCCCACGAGCAGCCACTTCGAGAGGTCCCAGTTGGGGTCGGAGCGGCGCACGTAGGTGTAGCCGTCGTCCTCGTCGTCGGTGCCCCAGATCGAGCGCTCGCTGCGGTCGTCGTAGCCGCGGTCGCCGTCCCGATCGCCGACCGCGCCGTACGGGTCGTCGTCATCGTCCGAGTCGGCGGCGTATGTGTCAGCGTCGCCCGGGAGCTCGTCGTCCGCCGCGCCTCCGTCGTGCGCTGCATCGCCCTCGGCCGATCGGTCTTCCGCTTCATCGTCCACCTCGACGGCCTGCGGGCGCTCGTCGTCGGTTTCAGCGACGGCCCGGGTCTCGTCGGTTGATCCGGCGACGGCAGTCTCGGCGTCGTTCTCAGTGGCGCCGCCCAATTCGTTCGCGTCCGGATCGGCGTCATCCGACCCGGCGTCGTGGGCCGGGCGGGCGACGGGTGGGGCCACGATTCCGCCGAGCGGTTCGACGTCTGCGCCATGCCCGTCACCCGGGGCGTCGGTCGCGTCGCTGATCTGGCCGGCGGTTCCCGGCCGTGAGCTGGTGGACACCCGGCGCTCGGCGGTGGCGTCTGCGTCGTCGGAGCTCATGCCTCGATCATTTCCCACGGTCGCGGAGTTCGCTCGTCATTCGGCCAGCCGTTGGCGGGTTGTTACGGATCCAACAACGAGAAAGCCCTGGCCAAGCAGGCCAGGGAGGATCGAGATACTGGTGGAGCCACGGGGAATCGAACCCCGGACCTCCTGCTTGCAAAGCAGCCAACAGCCGCCTGAAGTGGGGATCCAGCGGAAGACTACAGGTCAAGAGAGGCCACCTGAGGACGGATCGTCCAACGGTCGGTGTCAGCCGGTGATGCCCCCTGACGAACCCGTAGTCATGCCCGCAGTCGAGCGTCTCACCATCTGAGCGTTTGGGCGCTTCTGCCGAGGACCCTGAATAACCCTCAGCTTCCATGCTCGATGCGCTCGAGGACTGGATTGTCCCAAGGGTTGCCGACGGGCGCGAGACATTTGCGCGCTCGACGCGGGCTAACCGTCGGATCGGCACCGCTACCGAGTCGGTAGATCAAGCAGCAGGTCAACGATCGACGTGAGTCCTGAGACAGGATTGACTACGCCCCTGAACGGGTACGGCAGAGCGATTCTGAACTCGACCGAGTCCACATCGATGTGTGAGAATCCCGCGACGTCTGAGCGCTTGAGTATGCGGAGGTTGTCGTCCGCGAGGTCGTAGAGCCGCTCGAACGTCCGCGAGAACCGCTTCTGGAACCGTGACTTGTTCTTGTCACGGGCATGCTTGTATCCGAGACTCGCATCGCCTCCGTACTGCTGTACCCGATCAAGAAAGTCAGCCTGGGCGGAGGTAGACGTGATCCTCTGGAGGATCCGCTCCACGATCGACGGGACTGTCTCGCCGGCCCGCTGGCCCTTGGGCACAGCGAGCACTCCCAGACTCAACAGATGCAGGGACGTCTCGGCAACGTCGGTGACCGGATGCCCGACCTCGACCTGTTGGAAGCCTTGGATGTGATGTGTAGATGTCGATCCCGACGTCGTCTTGACCTCCACACCAATCGCGCCGAGTTGGAAGTCGCGCGACGACGGCCGCCAGCCGAACCAGGACTGGACGAGATCATCGACAACTGCGGGCTGGACACTGACGGTGAGCTCATCTAGGAGTACTAACTCGCCATAGAGGCCCACGAGCACTTGGTCACCGACCTGATCGGCCCCGTAGATGAACTTAGCGATCAGCGGCTCGACCTGTGCAAAAGCGCCAGTCGGATCGTCGTTGTAGCCAGCCTCGATGAGCTCGACGCATATGAGCGCGGCGGCGCTGTCGAAGTGGGCGTCTCCCGGGAGAACGATCTGGTTCGCGCAGATCGCGCCCTCGTTCGACGACTGCCAGTCATCGCGGTAGTCCATCGCGCGGTCGACCACGGCCTGGGAGGCCGCAAGCCGCTCACCCACGAGGAACACCTCGACTCGCCCGCCCTCGTCGCGCGACAGCGCGATCGAGTGGCCTTCGTCGGCAAATCCGATATAGCGCTCAATCGACGACGGGGCGGGATCCAGGCTCCCGACGTAAGACTTGAGTTGCTCGTACGTCGTCTGGTCTGTCTCAGTCACTTGAGCTCCCCGTCATCGCGTGGATCTGATCGGGGCCGCCCAGCGGGATGCTCAGCCCGATGGCCGTGGTGACTGAACCGGCAATGCGCTCGATCGGGTGAAACAGGATCAAGCCGTCCTCTCCTGCCTTCCGGTCGCCGGCCCGCGTGAGGTTCGCTTTCTGGTGACGCGCGCTGTAGTCGAACTGGTCATCGCCGCGGATCTCGCCATCGACGCCGCGGCCTCGGGAGCCCCACGTCGCTCGCAGTTCGTTGCCAGCAACCTGGCGCTTCATGGCGCGCACGGGGCCGGCAAGGGCCGCGAGGGGACCGTTCGTCACGACGCTCCCATCGCCGAAACGAAGGCCTACCCAGAACCTAGGCTGCTTGGCCCACTTCGTTCCCAGATCCACAAGGTCCCAACGCGTCGGCGGTTCGTCAGTCGTCACGACAGAGGGCACGCGCCGGATCAAGCACGCGTGCCAGAACCGGAGGTAGGCGGCAACCCAGTACGGGGACTTTTCTCCAAGGTCGCGACCACCCGGTACGCAGGGAGCCCGGAAGAAGGGCACGACCGGATCGGCTCCGAGTTGGGCGTGGTTCTCGACCGAACGCCATCGTTCACCCTCGGGCCCATCGCGGCCAGGCCCGTGATCGGAATAACGCAATTGGTCGAGCAGGTCTGCGGCCTCGAGCAACGACATCGGCTCGCTGCGCAAGAGCCCGCGCGGCCGCGCTCCGCTTCCCACGTTAATCGGATCGTCCGCGAACAACTCTGCGACATGACGCAGGTTCGCGTCGTCGTCGCCAGGTGCATTCATGTGAGTGATGAACGGCTTCGGGCCAGGGAAGAGCGGCTTACTCCGGAGATTCGCGATCTTCCCCGTGGCGAGGTAGGTCCGCCCCTGAAGGACACTAATGTCTGGGAGGGCGTCACTTGACTTCATCCGAGCTAGGACATCGAGTCGGAGCGCCTCATCGTCCTCGTGATAAGTGACGAAGTTGGCGAGCAGGTCCTGCGGCATGAACACGCGGCAGAGGTCGATGTACCTGCCGCGGTACCCGAACCACCGCTGCATCTGCATCTGCGTGTCCGCGAACGGGATGCCGGCTCGACGGGTGAACAACGTGGTGGTCAGGCCCTCGAGCGTGAGGCCGCGCGACATTACGTTGCCCGAGACGAAGATGGTCGAGAGGTTCTGCGGTGCACGCCAAGTCTCGTCCGCCAGGCGCGTCGGCGAGTACTGGGGGCGGTCGTCTGCGTCTTCGTGGCTGTTGATCACACGCACCGATGTGGCTGGCACGATCTGGCTGAGGATCGCGTTCTGAACAGAGGGCCACTCGTCGAGTTTAGGAACGGGACGATTGCCCGCCCCCGGCATGGAGACAACGGCTGCAGCGGCCTTCGTGTAATCCTCGAGCCAGCGTAGCCACCGTTCGGGCCGTGCAGTCATGTCCTGCTCGATGCCGGCAGAGCCGAGTTGCCTGTCGATCCGAGTGTCGACATCGTCGCCATCCACATCCTCGACCAAGCCCGCGGACCAACGGAGCAGTTCCTGGGCGACCCGGAAATGGTCGTCCATGCCGGACGACGGGTGGATCAGCATCGATGCCACCAGGGGCGACTGCTGTGTGGCCTGGTGTAAGGAGTCGAAAACCGCTTCTCTGGCGTCGTGGGGCCCGAGTCGGTTGGGAGTCCGTATCAGACGGACGGCAGAGGCGACGAGAAATGCTCGAACTGCCTCGGGGACCTGTTCATCAGGAGCGATCTGGTTGGTCGGGATGCACAACGGCACAGAGCTCAAGGTCTTGTAGTAGAGGTCTCCGCCGGTGTACCAGTCATTGATCCCCTCCGGCACCCGATACGTCGGCGTGCGGACCTCTAGGATGCCTTCTGCGCCAGCAGTCCTGAGGCTCGCCACGAAGTCTCGTGGGGCGAGGGGATTCTGGTCGTCCTGAAGGAAATTTGCCTCAGGAGTCGCGGTGTACCCGAGGTACGTGGCGAAGACCTTGCCGTTCACCGTCACGCCTGGACGCGCTCGGTCCTCCCAGATGTCGACGATCCTCCTCGGTACCTGCTTTGGCTCGGCCGTCGGCGACGCAGCCTCAGCGCTGACGTCCGCGACTGACGAATCGTCGGCCTCGTCATCGATGACTAGCACGTGGAACGGCTTGTCGCGCGCAGCGGCACCCCCGTAGGCGTCTCGCATGACCTTGGCGAGCCGCTGCAGGTGCGCCCAGTTCTTCATGACAATGGCGAGGATCGGTTTGTTCTGCTGCAAAGCAAGGTTCAGCGCCGCTGGCGCGCCGATCTGGTACAGCAGGTCGATATTGACGTCGGAGGGGTCGGTCGGGATGGTTCGTGGCACGAGAAGCCGGCGCTTGTGGGCGTTCGTCGCGAACGCCAGTTGCTCGGTTGCCCGCTCGTAAGTCTGTTTCCACAAGGCGGTTCGGGTTCCGGCGAGGATGATCACTGCATCGACGCCACGATCCAGTGCTTTGGCTGCAACGGCCATCATCGAAGCGGTCTTACCCGATTGCACAGCCCCCATCACGAGACCGCTGCGCTCACGGGAGGAGGGCCACCGGCCTTCGGCCGGATCACCGACCCCGAAGACACCCCGATCGACGATGAACTCGGCGTCGGCTTCAATGACTGCGCGGCTGGTTGCGTTGATTCCACTCAGATGAGCCGCATAGGTCTCCCACCAGGAGGGCTCCGAGACCGCACCTGTTGGACGGTAGATCCGCACCATTCCATGCGGCGCGCCGTTGCTCATGCGCGCAGGAGCGCTGCCAGCCCAGACTCGCCGAACTGTTGTTTGATACGGACGTCCGCGGTTACGGGGTCGACGTCAAGCACTTCCAGCAGCTCCCTTACCACCTTCGCAATGAACTCCCACTGGTCCTTCGACTGCGCGCTCGTCGGTCGCTTCCAACCGCTCGATGCCTCCAGGATCGCGGGCGTTGCATCGTCGGACAAGGCGCGCAGGTCGTCACCGAGCACAAGGCTCGCCGCTGACATCCCGATCACGCCAGCGACGAGTTGCAGTTCCTGCCACTTACCCTTGCTTTGGGCGTTCCTAAAGGTAGGTGCCCAGCCTCCGTTTGCCTCGACGATGGCGTGAGCGTCCACGCCCTGGTCGAGCATCGTCATCGCGAACTTGACCCGGTCAGTGCTCCGGAGACGATCGCCGGCGGTCTCCTGAACCCGCTTGAGGAGGGCATTGATGTGGCTCGCGGTCGACCGTCCCTGAACCTCGTCATCGAGGAGAAGTGTTGCGGCCGTCCATGAAAGGATCTTGGTGCGCTTGTATCCGACTCGATCGAACCCGTATCCGTCGAGCGTCTTCGGCGTAGAGCTCAGATCGTCCCAGACGTCGACCAGGAACGGTGCCACAGCCTCGACGTCCTCGGCGTCCCCAGCGGTGACGAGCAGTGCCTTCATCAGGTCCAGCTCGTGATACAGAGCGTTGCGGATTTCTTCCGCGTTGAGGTGCTTGCCCTGCTTGTTATACAGGCTGAACACCTCGTGGACCTGCGCCGGAGTCACCTTCTTGTAGGTGATCACCGGGACCTTGTAGGCCGAGGTCTGCTCGAAGACCGACTTGATCTTCTTCGGCAGTCCCTGGACCGGGATTGTCTCCTCGCGGATCTCCGAGTAGTACTTCCCCTTCAGGTGCGCCAGGCTCCCTTGCGGCCCTAGCGGGCCGCGGTTGGGGCGGCGAAGAGCGAACGGGAAGTAGAGCCGCCGCTCGACCTGCGCCGTCAGTTTCTCGCTCTCCTTCGTGTTCCAGAGCTTCTTGAACTTCGGGTAGTCGGTACGGAAGAGCGCCTCGGCACCCGGCTCGTCCCAGAGCGACGCCTTTTCGGCCACGAGTGCAGTCGCTCGCGGATGCGCCCCGATGAACCTGAGGATCGATGTCAGGCGCTGCTTACCGTCCACGACTTCGTAGTTGGTTGTCACGCCGTCATCGTCCTGGAGGATGATCACGGATGGGAGGGGGATGCCGCGAAGGATGGACTCGATCAATAACTGTGCGTCGCCGGTCGGCCAGACGTCAGCGCGTTGGTACGAGGGACTTAGGTTGAGTTCGTTGTCCTCGGCGTGCTGGACGAAGTCTGAGATCGGCCAGGTGTCGGCATCCGCATTGATCGGAACGCCCTCCGACTCGGCTTCCTCCTCCTCTTCCACCTCCGCTTCTTCCCACGCGCTGACCCAGGCCTGGGTTGCCGTCGCGAGTGTCTCGGCCCCCTCGCTCGTCTCGCCCATCCGAGCTACGAACTCGTCGCGCAGCGCCGTCGCCCGGTCGAGGAGCTCCGCGAGCCTCGCGAACAGCGTGTACTCACCCTCCCCCGCCTCCAGCCCAAGCGCGGCGGTGAGGCTCATGTCGAATGCGTGGGGATCCGAAACGTCGAGGTCGCTCGAGAGGTGAAGCCACCCCTTGACGTCCACTAAACGCTCCCGCCAGCTGCCGTCATCGATCCGGACAGACTCGGCGTCGATCGCCGTGGGTGCGGGGTCGACCCCGATAGGAGTTGGCGCCGTATCAGCTAACTGCGCGATCAGCTCGGCGATGTTCTCCTCGATTTCGCTGAGGTCCTCTGGCACTGTCGGCTCCTGTTCTCGCGCGGCGTTCTCGCCGGGTTCTCGTCGATCGGGCAGTCTTGCGCTCATCACTCGCGTCATGAAATCTAGTGGCGACTCCTCGCGGGGAGAGTTCACATACTCGAGGACGGCGCCGTCAATGAGCCGATTCAGGCCGATAAGTGTGATCGTGTCTCCCACCGAAAAGCAGGCCTCGCCCCAGGGGACTCCCAGGCGCTCCGCAATCACTCGCCCTGCCTCTGCCTTGCCCGGAACGAGTTGCTCAATTCCGAGGAACCGTCCCAGCGCGTCTAGGGCCGAGCGCTTCTCCTTGCTCCCGGGCCCGAGCGGCTCCGGGTGGATCCCTCCTAATGCATACATCCGCGCTGTCGCGGCCGCCTTCGACCTCGCGCTCGAGTACTCCACCGCGCCTCACGCTCATCACTTAGATCGCCACTTCCGCGGACCCTCCCGATGGTTTCAGCCAAGCACACACGCACCCCGGCAGGTAGGAGTGGAGTCCAGCAGAGTGGTGTACGACGGACCTGAGTGAGCGCGTGCCTCCAACGTAGGCGCGGCCACCAGGTGGATCCTTCGA
>NZ_WBKP01000042.1 GCF_009602465.1 Cumulibacter manganitolerans
CACGGTGAGGATGGTGCCCTCGGCCGGGTCGGCGACGCCGGCCCGCGCCCGCTCGGCGCCGCGGCGGATGGCCCGCGCGAGCATCAGCGGCGCGTCGGTGAGCGGCTGCCCGTCGATGAGACCGCCCAGCACCTCGGACATGCCGCGCACGAACTGGCTGAGGATGACGCCGGAGTTCCCGCGCGCCCCCAGCAGCGCCCCGCGCGCCATCACCGACGCGGCGGCGGCCAGCGCGGCGGGGCGCTCGCGCCGCAGCGCGTCGGTCATCGCGCGCAGGGTGAGCAGCATGTTGGTGCCGGTGTCGCCGTCCGGGACCGGATAGACGTTGAGCCGGTCGATCTCGTCGCGATGGGCACCCAGGGCCTGCAGCGCGGCGAGGCACCACCGGCGTACGGTGGCCGCATCCATGCGCAGGCTGTCCGGCTGCGAGTTCGGCCGCGGGGGCATGCGACGCCTTCCTTTCCTGGACGGTGATCCATAGCGTAGGCGATCGCCGCGACACGGCCGGTAGCTCGACGCGGCCGGCCGAGGTGTGGCGCAGCCTACGTGCGGCCGGCTTTACGGCGGCCGACCCTCGGGTTAAGATCGACAGGTTGTCATCTGCAGTTTTACCTAGTCTCCAGGAGTTCCCGTGGCCAGCGTTTGCGACGTCTGTGGCAAGAAGCCGTCTTTCGGCAAGTCGGTGTCACACTCCCACCGCCGTACGAGCCGCCGCTGGAACCCGAACGTCCAGCGCGTGCACGCCGTGCTCGCCGGTGGCACCCACAAGACCCTGAACGCCTGCACCACGTGCATCAAGAGCGGCAAGGTCGTCAAGGGCTAACAACGCACTTCGTACGTCGAGGGCGGTGACCGATCCGGTCACCGCCCTCGCTGCGTCCGGGGCCGCTACCCGTGCTGCGCGCGGGCGCGGACGGCCGCCGTCACCAGGTCTACGGTGCCGTGCTCGGTGAACCGGGTCTGGTCGATGACCAGGTCGTACAGCGCGTTGTCGGCGAGGTTCGTGCGGTAGAAGGCCTTGCCGTACGCCAGCCGCGCCTTGTCGTTGGTCTCGACGACCTCGCGCGCCTCCTTCAGCGGCAGCTTCTTCAGGGCGGCGTACGCCTGGATCCGGGCGTCCTTGGGGCCGGTGAGCCGCACGTGCAGCGCGCCGGGCACGTCGCGCAGCACCAGGGCGCCCGCGCGGCCGACGAACACCCCGCCGGTGGTCTGCGCGGCCTCGCGGATGAGCTTCTCGGTGCGCTCGACGAACGCCCGCTCGTCCCCGCCGACGCCGTGCGCCGCCACCTCGGTGCCGCTGATGTCGGGCACCACCGCCATGGCGCTGATCAGCCGCCACAGCCCGGTGGCGGCCTTGTTGTCCTGCGCCATGACCTCGTCGATCGGCACGCCGAGCTCCCGCGAGATCGCGCGCGGGATGGCGCGGTCGACGAACGGGATGTCGAGGGAGCGAGCGAGGGTGGCGCCGATGAACGAACCCCGCAAGCCGAACGAGCTGGCGATGGTGATGACGGTCATGGCCCGATGATGGCACCGCGCGGGGCGGCCGCGCTACGCACCCCGGAAATGGTGTCGCCCTCGTGACTCGGCGCCCGGTGCTCGCTGGGGACGGGCCGCTCGCCGGTCACCGCTCCGTCGCTCAGGCGTCCGGCGCGACGAGCCGCAGGTCCGCCACGAGATCGCCGAACGCCTCGTCGTAGCCTTCTCGGCCGCGCAGCCGCAGGACCGCGGAGGGGTGCGTGGTCACCAGGGCCACCCGGTCGGGCAGCTCGTCGAGCAGCTTCCCGCGGATCTCGCCGATCTTCACCGGCCGGCCCAGCACCGCGCGCGCGGCCGTCGCCCCCAGCGCGACGACCGCCCGGGGAGCCACGGCCTCGAGCTCGGCGTCGAGCCACGGGTGGCAGGCGACCAGGTGCCGCAGCTCCGGCTTCGCGTGGATGCGGCGCTTCCCCCGCGGCTCGAACCGGAAGTGCTTGACGGCGTTGGTCAGGTACGCGGCCGCGCGGTCGATCCCGGCCGCCTCCAGGGCGTCGTCCAGCACCCGCCCGGCCGGGCCGACGAACGGCTCGCCCTGCCGGTCCTCCTGGTCACCGGGCTGCTCGCCGACCAGCATCACGCCCGCCGAGCGCGTCCCCGTCGAGAACACGACCTGGGTGGCCGGCCGCCAGAGCTCGCAGCCGCGGCACTCGTGCGCCGCCGACTCCAGGTCGGGGAGCTCCCGCGACGCCGGCACCCAGGGGCTCGCGTCCGTCTGCTCGGCCATGCCCACCAGTGTCGCAGACACCCGGCCCGCCGCGGGCGCCCTCGTCGAGCAGGCGGCGGCGCTACGCGCGGTCGATCAGGCGGCGGCGCTACGCGCGCCCGAAGTGAGTCCAGCCCCGCGCCTCGGGGGCCCGGCCGTCGATCGTGACGGCCGGCTCGTCCGCGCTGCGCACCGCGCCGACCACGCGCCAGCCGTCGGGCACGTCGTCCGGGGCGAAGGTGGCCGCGAGCGCGTGGTCCTCACCGCCGGCGGTCACCCACTGCAGGGGGTCGGCGCCGATCGCCGACGCGATCTCCGCCATCCGGGCAGGGATGTCGAAGGACGACGCGTCCAGGTCGATCGCGACGTTGCTCGCCCGAGCGATGTGCTCGAGGTCCGCGACCAGCCCGTCGCTGACGTCGCACATCGCGCTCGCCCCGGCCAGCGAGGCCCGCGGTCCCTCGGTGTACGGCGGCGCCGGCCTGCGGTGGGCGTCGATGAACACCTTGCCGGTGCGGAAGCCGCGCGACAGGATCGCCAGCCCCGCGGCGGCGTACCCCAGATGGCCGGCGACGGCGACCACGTCGTTGTCCCGCGCTCCGGCACGGGTCACCGGGACCGCGCCCGCGAGGTCGCCGAGGCCGGTCACCGATACGAAGACGGTGTCGCTGCGGGACATGTCGCCGCCGACCAGCGCGGCACCCGCGGCCGCGCACTCCTCGGCGACGCCCGTGCTGAACCCGTCGAGCCACGACAGCGGCGTGTCGGCCGGGCAGGCCAGGCCGACGACGGCGGCGGTCGGTCGCGCTCCCATCGCGGCGATGTCGGCCAGCGCGGCGGCGATCACCCGGTGCCCGATGTCCTGCGGCCCCGACCAGTCCCGGCGGAAGTGCCGGTCCTCCACGAACACGTCGGTGCTGATCACCACCCGACCGTCGGCGGCGGACACGACCGCGGCGTCGTCACCGGGCCCGAGCAGCACCTCGTCGGTCAGCGAGCCGGCGGTGGCGCGCGTGATGCGCTCTATGGCGGGGAACTCGCCCGCGTCGGAGATGGTCGGGTTCTCGTTGTGCACCCGGCGACGTTATCAACTCGCCGCCTAGAATGGCCGCGTGCCACTGTCTCCCGCCCGCAAGGCCACCGCCATCGCCGTCCCCTCAGCCCTCGTCGCGGGTGCCGTGACCGCCTGGCTGATCTCGCAGAACATGGGTGACGCGCAGGCCGGCTCCGGACCGGTGACGTCGGTCAGCGTGCAGGAGGCGCAGGGCACCGAGGACCAGTGCGCCAACGTCGTCGTCGCGCTGCCCGCGCAGCTCGAGGACCGCGCGAAGCGCGCTGTGAAGGGCCACCCCGGCGCGCTGGCGTGGGGAGAGCCGCCGATCACGCTGGTGTGCGGCGTGCCGAAGCCGGACACCGTCGAGTCGGCGACCAACCTGACGGCGGTCAACGGGGTCACCTGGATGACCACGCAGGACATCGACACCTCGGCGTACGGCCTGCCCGGGAAGAACGTGCTGTGGACGGCCCTCGACCGCGAGGTCTACGTGTCGGTGGCCGTGCCGACCGCCTCCTCCGGCAGCGCCGTCATCTCGCCGATCTCGAAGGTGCTCGCCGAGCGGCTCAAGTCCACCGGCGCCTAGCTAGCTGGCCTCGGGCTTGGTGGCGCGGCCCATCAGCGCCGGCGCGATCTCGGACACCGACCGTCCCTCGTGGCAGATGGCCACGATCGCCTCGGTGATCGGCATCTCCACGCCGTTGGCGCGGGCCAGGTCGAGCACCGATCGGCACGACTTCACGCCCTCGGCGATCTGCGTGGTGCGGGCCGTCGCCTCCTCCAGGGTGTGCCCGCGCCCGAGCCACTCGCCGAAGGTCCGGTTCCGCGACAGCGGCGACGAGCAGGTCGCCGCCAGGTCGCCGATGCCGGCGAGGCCCGAGAACGTCCGGACGTCGGCGCCGAGCTTGCTGCCCAGCCGCGCGGTCTCGGCCAGCCCGCGGGTCATCAACGTCGCCTTGGTGTTGTCGCCGAAGCCCATGCCCTCGGCCATGCCGCAGGCCAGCGCGATCACGTTCTTCACCGCGCCCCCGAGCTCGCAGCCGACCACGTCGGTGCTGGTGTACGGCCGGAAGTAGCCGGTCCGGCAGATGTTCTGGACGCTCACCGCGCGCTCGTGCTCCGGGCAGGCGATCACCGTCGCAGCCGGCTGCTCCTCCGCGATCTCGCGCGCCAGGTTGGGGCCCGACAGGACGGCGATCCGACCGGGGTCGACCTCGGCGGTCTGCGCGATGACCTCCGACATCCGCAGCATGCTGCCGAGCTCGATGCCCTTCATCATGCTGACGAGGGTGGCGTGACCGGCGATCAGGTCGCGCCACCCCTGCAGGTTGGTCCGTAGCGTCTGCGAGGGGATGGCGAGCACGACCAGGTCGGTCTCCTCGAGGGCGTATCGCGGGTCGGCCGTCGCCTCGATCGTCGAGGGGAGGGCGATGCCCGGCAGGTACTCGTCGTTCACCCGGGTGCGCGTGATGCTCTCGACGAGGTCGGCGCGGCGGCCCCACAGGCGCACCGGCAGGCCGGCGTCCGCGAGCACCTTGGCGAACGCGGTGCCCCACGAGCCCGCGCCCATCACGGCCGCCCGAGAGATCACGACTTGCCCGTGTAGCGGTGCAGCTCGGCGGGGGGCTGCTCGCCGCGCATCCGGCCGACCTCGTCGGCGAGGGCGCGCATCATCTCGTCGGTGAGCTCGCGCGCCGCGACGCTGTCCGTGCGTCCGGCGTAGCGCGACAGGTCCATCGGCGGCAACGCGCGGATCCACGTCTGCTTGCGCGGCAGGAGATGCATCTTCTTGGTGTGGTAGTCGTACGCGCGCTGGGCGCCCCACTGGGCGATCGGGATCACCTTTGCCTCGGGCACCGCGAGCGCGATCCGCGCGACCCCGGTCTTGGCGCGCATCGGCCACCAGTCGGGGTCGCGCGTGACCGTCCCCTCGGGGTAGACGGCGACCACCTCGCCGGCGCGCAGCGCTGCGATCGCCCGCTCCAGCGACTCCTGCGCCGCGGCCGAGCCCCGGCTCACCGGGATCTGCCGCGCGCCGGTGAACAGTCGGCCGACGACCGGCGCCTTGAACACGCCGTCCTTGATCATGAACAACGGCAGCCGCCCGGCCGTCCAGACGTACGCCGCGGTGGCGATCGGGTCGAGCACGGACACGTGGTTGAGCACCAGCAGCGCCGGGCCCTGGACGGGGATGTTCTCGCGCTGCTCGAAACGCTCCTTGAAGATCAGCCGCGAGAGGTTGCGCACGATCGGCACCAGGAACTGCAACGCCGGGGTGAGCCGTCCGGCGCTCTTTCGACCCCGCTTCACCGGTGGCTGGAGGTTGTCGCTCACGCATGATCCCTTCGGGTCGGGGGCTGACGCCCGCGCTGCTGCCACCTTAGCGGTGCTGCGACACTGGAGCCGATGAGAACTCCCGAGCCGCTGCAGTGGCATGTCGTGCTGCCGGTCAAGGCGCACGGCTCGTCGAAGACCCGGCTGGGCGGGCGCGATCGCGCCCGCCTCGCGCTGGCCTTCGCCGCCGACACGATGGCGGCCGTGCGGGCCTCGGACGGGGTGGCCGGCCTCGCCGTCGTGACCGACGACCCCGAGGTGGCGGTGATCGCCCGTGACGCCGGCGCGGTGGTGGTGGAGGAGTCCGCCGACCCGGCGCTGCGCGGGTTCGCCCGGTTGAACGCCGCGGTGCGCCAGGGCATCGACGACCGCGGTTGGCGGGAGCGTCCGGTCGCGGCGCTCACCGCCGACCTGCCGGCGCTCAGCCCGCGCGAGGTGGACGCGGCGCTGCTCGCGGCGCAGCGGCATGCCCGCGCGTTCGTGCCCGACCACGTCGGCAGCGGCACGTCCATGATCACGGCGTTGCACGGCGCGCTGCTCGACCCGCGGTTCGGCTCGGCGTCGGCCGCGGCGCACGCGGACTCCGGCGCCGTCCGGCTCGAGCTCGACCTGCCCGGCCTGCGCCAGGACGTCGACTTCCCGGGCGACCTGCGCGAGGTGGAGCTGCTGGGGTGCGGTCCGTCGACGCGGGCGCTGCTCGCGCAAATCGAGGCGGGGGCTGCGACGGGACACCCCGATACGACACCATGAGCGTATGAGCGAAGTCGTCGTCGATCTGTCCGAGTCCCCCGATCGTTTCACCAACCGCGAGAACTCGTGGCTCGACTTCAACGCGCGCGTGCTGGCCTCGGCCGAGGATCACCGGGTGCCGCTGCTGGAGCGGGTCAAGTTCCTCGCGATCTTCGCCAGCAACCTCGACGAGTTCTACATGGTCCGCGTCGCGGGCCTCAAGCGCCGCCAGAGCATGGGGCTGCTGGTGCGCTCGGCCGACGGCCTCACCGCGGCCGAGCAGCTGACGCTGATCAACGAGCGCGCCCAGGAGCTCGTCGACCGGCACGTCAAGTGCTTCACCGACGACGTGCTGCCGGCATTGCGCGCCGAAGGCATCGACATCGTCACGCACGACCAGCTCTCGACCGACGAGAAGCACCGCATGACGGAGTACTTCATGCAGAAGATCTTCCCGGTCCTCACTCCCCTGGCGGTCGATCCGGCGCACCCGTTCCCCTACATCTCGGGCCGGTCGCTGAACCTCGCGGCGGTCATCCGCGAGCCCGGCGGCAAGATCGAGCGGTTCGCGCGAGTGAAGATCCCGCCGAACGTGGACCGGTTCGTACGGCTCGGCAAGGACCGCTTCCTGCCGCTGGAGTCGCTGGTCGCGGCCAACCTCGACAGCCTGTTCCCCGGCCTGGAGGTCGTCGACCACCACCCGTTCCGGGTCACCCGCAACGCCGACCTGGACGTCGAGGAGGACCGGGACGAGGACCTCCTGCAGGCCCTCGAGCGCGAGCTGGCCCGGCGCCGGTTCGGTCCCGCGGTGCGCCTCGAGGTCACCGCCGAGATGGACGAGAAGACCCTGGACCTGCTGACTCGCGAGATCGAGGTCGATCCCGGCGACGTGCTCGTCGTACCCGGTCTGCTGGACCTGTCCTCGCTGTGGGCGATCGTCAAGGTGGACCGCCCCGACCTCAAGGACGATCCGTTCGTCCCGGGATCGCCCGCGAGACTGGCGAAGGGCGACTCGTTCTTCGACGTCCTCGCCGACGGCGACGTGCTGCTGCACCACCCGTACGACTCCTTCGCGACGACCGTGCAGACCTTCATCGAGCAGGCGGCGGCCGACCCGCACGTGCTCGCCATCAAGCAGACCCTCTATCGGACCAGCGGCGACTCCCCGATCGTGCACGCCCTGATTGCCGCCGCCGAGGCCGGCAAGCAGGTCGTGGTGCTGGTCGAGATCAAGGCGAGGTTCGACGAGGAGGCGAACATCAGCTGGGCCCGCGCGCTCGAGCGCGCGGGCTGCCATGTGGTGTACGGGATCGTCGGGCTGAAGACGCACTGCAAGACCGCGCTGGTCGTCCGCCAGGAGGGCGGCACTTTGCGCCGCTACTGCCACATCGGCACCGGCAACTACAACCCGAAGACCGCCCGGATGTACGAGGACCTCGGCCTGCTCACCGCGGACCCCGAGATCGGCGCCGACCTGACCGACCTGTTCAACGTGCTCACCGGCTACTCGCGCCAGACGGAGTACCGCAAGCTGCTCGTCGCCCCGTACGGCGTCCGCACGGGGCTGGTGCAGCGGATCGAGCGCGAGGCCGAGCACGCGCGCGCGGGTCGCGCGGCGCGGATCATCATCAAGACCAACCACATCGTGGACGAGGAGTCGATCGACGCGCTGTACCGCGCCTCGCAGGCAGGCGTGCGTATCGACCTGATCGTGCGCACGAACTGCGCGGTGCGCCCGGGGGTGGCCGGGCTGTCCGAGAACATCCGGGTCCGCTCCATCGTCGGCCGGTTCCTCGAGCACTCGCGCGTCGCCCACTTCCTCAACGACGACGACCCGGAGGTGTTCATCGGATCGGCCGACCTGATGCACCGGAACCTGGACCGCCGCGTCGAGGTCCTCGTGCGCGTCGACGACCCCGAGGCGAAGGCGACGATCACCCGCATGGTGGAACGCCTGATGGCCGACGAGATCATCGGCTGGGACCTGCAGCCCGACGGGACGTGGACGAACTCCGAGCGCGGGCCGCTCGGTGCGACCATCGACCCGCAGAAGGAACAGATCGAGCACATCGGCTCCGGTGCGTGAGGTGCCCGCCTCGGAGCGGCTGACCGCCGCAGGCGGTCTGCTGTGGCGCCGGCGGGCCGAGCGCACCGAGGTGCTGCTGGTGCACCGCCCGGGGTATGACGACTGGTCGCTGCCGAAGGGGAAGCCCGACCGGGGCGAGAATCCCCTCCAGACCGCGGTCCGGGAGGTCACCGAGGAGACGGGGCTGCCGTTCACGGTGGGCCCCCGGCTCGGGCGGGTGACCTATCGGGTCAAGGACCGCACGAAGGTCGTGTCCTACTTCTCGATGCGCCTCGATGCCGGCTGCGCCGCCGTTCCCGCTGCCGCCGACGTCGAGGAGGTCGACGAGTTCGCCTGGTTGCCCACCGACAAGGCGATGCACGCGTTGACGTACGCCGGCGACCGCCACATCCTCGGCAACTTCGCGCACTTCGGGACCGCGGAGGTGTCGCTCATCCTGGTGCGGCACGGCCGCGCCGGCTCCCGCTCGCGGTGGACGGGCCCCGACGACCTCCGCCCGCTGGACGCCAAGGGCGCGCGCCAGGCGGAGGCGATCGGCGCCACGCTCGGCGCGTTCGGGCCGCAGTCGCTGCTGGCGGCCGCGCCCACCCGCTGCGTCCAGACCGCCGAACCGCTGGGCGGCGCCACCGGGCTGCCGATCGGGCGGACGCCGGCGCTGGCGGACGCGGTGTGGGAGTCGGATCCCGAGGCGTCGGTCGCCGAGGCGACCTCGCTGGCCCAGCACGGGCGGCGGGTCGTGGTGGTGAGCCAGGGCAAGACGATGCGTGGGGTGCTCGAACGGCTGCTGCCGCCGCGAAGCATGGGCTATCCGACGAAGAAGGGCGGCCTGTGGGTCCTGGGGGCACTCGCCGGCCGGATCGTCACGCACGACTACTACCCCTCGCTGCTGGCCGGCTAGCGCAGACGCACACGGGCCCCGGACCTCAGCGAGGTCCGGGGCCCGTTGGCGCGGAGTGCTAGGCCTTCTTGGCCGGCGCCTTGCGCGCGGTGGTCTTGCGGGCGGGCGTGGCCTTCTTGGCCGGGGCCTTCGCGGCCGTCTTCTTCGCCGCGGCCGTCTTGGTGGCGGTGGTCTTGGTGGCGGTCTTCTTCGCCGGCGCCTTGGCGGCAGTGCTCTTCGCCGCGGACTTCCGGGCGGGGGCCTTGGCCGCGGTCGCCTTCGCCGCGGTCGTCTTGGCGGCAGTCGCCTTGGCGGCGGTCTTCTTCGCCGGCGTCTTCGCGGCGGTGGCCTTGGCCGCGGTGGTCCTCGCCGAGGTCGCCTTCTTCGCCGGCGCCTTCGCTGCGGTGGTGGCCTTCGCGGCGGCCGTCTTGGCGGGGGCCTTCGCCGGACGAGGCGCGGCGCCGAGCTTGACCCGGCCCGCGACGACGCTCTTGAACTGGGTGCCCGGGCGGAACGCCGGGACGGAGGTCTTCTTCAGCTTGACCGGCTCGCCGGTGGCCGGGTTGCGGGCGATGCGCGCGGCGCGCGGACGCTTCTCGAACACCCCGAAACCGGCGATCGAGACCTTGTCGCCCTTCTGCACGGCCCGGAAGACGACGTCGACGAAGGCGTCGATGGCGGCGTTGGCGCGCTTCTTGTCCCCGTCCAGGCGCGTGGCGAGCGCGTCGATAAGTTCGGACTTGTTCACTTGTGGTCCCTCCCAGGACTGCTTCCCTACGCCGCTGCCGCCGGTGAGTGGCGCGAGCGCGGCCGCTCACGATGACCGGCTTGCCCGTAACGGTAAGGAATTAGGGGCGCTGGTTCAATGACCAGCGCCCCTAATTCCATGGTGTGTCAGGCATCGCCCGGGCCGGCGAACCGGCCATCGATCACGTCGTGACGGGCTTGTACGCCGGCCGCTTCGCCTCGAAGGCGTCGATCTCGTCGACGTGGCGCAGCGTCAGGCCGATGTCGTCGAGGCCCTCCATCAGCCGCCACCGGCTGTAGTCGTCGATCTCGAACGACATCGCCGCGGACTCCGCATCGCTTGCAGAACCGGCATCCGCGAGCGCGGGCGTGATCGTCCGATTGACCAGGTCGACGGTCACCTGGGTCGTCGGATCCTTCTCGGCCAGAGCCATCAGCCGCTCGACGTCGGCCTCGGGGAGCACGATCGTCAGCAGGCCGTCCTTGAGGGAGTTGCCGCGGAAGATGTCCGCGAACCGCGAGGAGATCACGACCCGGAACCCGCCGTCGCGCAGCGCCCAGACGGCGTGCTCGCGCGAGGATCCGGTCCCGAAGTCCGGCCCGGCGACGAGCACCGAGGCGCCCTGGTACTCCGGCCGGTTCAGCACGAAGTCCGGTTCGTTCGTCCGCCAGGCGGCGAACAGGCCGTCCTCGAAGCCGGTCTTGGTGACTCGCTTGAGATACACCGCGGGGATGATCTGGTCGGTGTCGACGTTGTTGCGGCGCAGGGGCGCCATGGTGCCGGTGTGCGTGGTGAACTGCTGCATTTTCTCGTCTCGCCTACTTATCCAGATCGCTGGGAGAGGACAGGGTTCCGCGGACCGCCGTCGCCGCGGCCACGACCGGGGACACCAGGTGGGTGCGACCGCCCTTGCCCTGCCGGCCTTCGAAGTTGCGGTTCGAGGTGGACGCCGAGCGCTCGCCCGGCGCCAGCTGGTCGGGGTTCATTCCCAGGCACATCGAGCATCCCGCCGAGCGCCATTCCGCTCCGGCCGCGGTGAAGATCCGGTCGAGGCCCTCGGCCTCGGCCTGCTGCTTCACCTTCATCGACCCGGGGACGATGAGCATGCGGACGCTGTCGGCCACCTGCCGGCCCTCGATGACCGCGGCGGCCGCCCGCAGATCCTCGATCCGGCCGTTGGTGCATGATCCGACGAACACGGTGTCGACGGCGACCTCGCGCAGCGGCGTGCCGGCCTGCAGCCCCATGTAGGCCAGCGCCTTCTCCGCGGCACCGCGCTTGTCGACGTCGGTGATCTGGGCGGGGTCCGGGATCGAGGCGTCCAGCGACGCGCCCTGGCCCGGGTTAGTGCCCCAGGTGACGAACGGGGTCAGGCTCGCGGTGTCCAGCACGACCTCGGTGTCGAACGTGGCGTCGTCGTCCGTGCGCAGCGTCTTCCAGTACTCGACGGCGGCGTCCCAGTCGGCGCCCTGCGGTGCGCGCTCGCGTCCCTTCAGGAACTCGAACGTCGTCTCGTCGGGGGCGATCATCCCGGCGCGAGCCCCGGCCTCGATGGACATGTTGCAGACGGTCATCCGCGCTTCCATCGACAGGGCCTCGATGGCCGAGCCGCGGTACTCGATGACGTGCCCCTGGCCGCCGCCGGTGCCGATCTGCGCGATGACGGCGAGGATGATGTCCTTCGCCGTGACGTCCGGGCCGAGCTTGCCCTCGACGGTCACGGACATCGTCTTGAAGGGACGCAGCGGGAGCGTCTGGGTCGCCATGACCTGCTCGACCTCGGACGTGCCGATGCCGAACGCGAGCGCGCCGAACGCGCCGTGCGTGGAGGTGTGGCTGTCACCGCAGACGACGGTCATGCCCGGCTGCGTGAGGCCGAGCTGCGGGCCGATCACGTGCACGATGCCCTGGTTGGCGTCGCCCATCGGGTAGATCGGGACGCCGAACTCGGCGCAGTTCTTGCGCAGCGTCTCGACCTGCAGCCGCGAGACCGGATCGGCGATCGGCTTGTCGACGTCCGTCGTCGGCACGTTGTGGTCCTCGGTGGCGAGGGTCAGGTCGGGCCGGCGGACCGGGCGCCCGGCGCTGCGCAGCCCGTCGAACGCCTGCGGGCTGGTGACCTCGTGCAGCAGGTGGAGGTCGATGTACAGCAGATCCGGTTCCCCCTCCGCACGGTGGACGACGTGCTGCTCCCAGATCTTCTCGGCCAGGGTGGTGCCCATGAATGCCTTCCTTCGGCGCTAGGTCTCAATATTTGAGATTGTGTCCCAATTAATGAAATGGTACGGACGGTGTGACGCGAATTGAAGTGCTTCTCATGAAGTGAGACCGTAGTATCACCCCATGGAACACGCAGTCACAGGCATCGGCGTCCTCGACAAGGCGGTCGCGATCATCGAATGCTGCTCGCGCACCCCGCGGTCGCTCGCCGAGCTGGTCGAGGAGCTCGGCCTCCCTCGCGCCACCGCGCATCGCATCGCCTCCGCCCTCGAGACCCACCGTGTGCTGCGCCGGGACAACCAGAGCCGCTGGGTCGTCGGGCCCGCCGTCCTCGAGCTCGCCGCCTTCGCCCGCGACCCCCTGGTCGACGCCTCGCTGGCGGTGCTGCGCAAGCTGCGCGACCTGACCGGCGAGAGCGCGCAGCTGTTCGTGCGCGAGGACGAGACGCGCGTGTGCGTCGCGGCCTCGGAGCGCTCGAGCGGGCTGCGCGACACGGTGCCGATCGGCGCACGGCTGTCGATGAAGGCCGGGTCCGCCGCGCACGTGCTGATCGCGTGGAGCGAGGAGGCCGACATCATGCACACCCTGTCCGACTCGGCGTTCACCACCCGGACGATCGCCGGTGTGCGCCGGCGCGGCTGGTCGGCGTCGATCGCCGAGCGCGAGCCGGGCGTGGCCTCGATCTCGGCGCCGGTACGCGACCGTCGTGGCAAGGTGGTCGCCGCGATCTCGATCTCCGGACCCGCCGAGCGCATCGGCCGCTCGCCCGGGACCCGGCTCTCGCGCCCGCTGCTGAACGCCGCCGCGGAGCTCGAGCGCAAGCTCTGAGCACGGCGTCACCCGTGCCGGCGTCCGGCTCGGTCGATGCCGCGCGCCGTCAGTCGCCGAGGATGTCATCACCGGGAGGGACCAGCCCGCACTGGTACGCGAGGATCGTCAGCTGCACGCGGTCGCGCACGGCGAGCTTGGCCAGCAGCCGCGACACGTAGGTCTTGACGGTCGCTTCGCTCAGGAACAGGCCTCCCGCGATCTCGCTGTTCGACCGGCCCCGGGCGACGAGGCGCAGCACGTCGAGCTCGCGCGCAGTGGCCGCGGCGAGCCGGTCGGGCCGAATGCTCGGCAGCGGGCGCGACACGTAGCGGTCGAGCAGGCGCCGGGTGAGCGCCGGCGCGAGGAGGGCGTCTCCGCGCGCCGCGACGCCGACCGCGTGGACCAGGTCTGCCGGCGAGATGTCCTTGAGCAGGAACCCGCTCGCGCCCGCGCGCACGGCTTCGTAGACGTACTCGTCGAGGTCGAAGGTCGTGAGCGCGACGACCCTGGTGTCCGACCTGCGCGCGACGATCCGGCGGGTTGCCTCGATGCCGTCCATCCGAGGCATACGGACGTCCATCAGGACCACGTCGGGCGAGAGCTTCTCGGCCAGGCCGACCGCCTCGACACCGTCGGCCGCCTCGGCGAGGACCTCGAGCCCGTTGCGTTCCAGGATCATCCGGAAGCCGGCCCGGATCAGCTCCTGGTCGTCGACCACCAGCACCCGGGGCGGTGGGTGGCTCATTGCGGCACCGGGAGTGTGGCGCGGACGGCGAAGCCGCCGGCCTGACCCGGGCCGGCCGCCAGCTCGCCACCGTAGAGGGCGACTCGCTCGCGCATGCCGACCAGCCCGTGGCCCGAGGCCGGTGGACCGGACGAGGCGGTGCTGCCGTCGTCGACCACCGCGACGGACACGCAGTACGGGCCGTAATCGAGCGAGACGTCGCAGCGTCTGGCGACGGCATGCCGGCGAACGTTGGTCAACGCCTCCTGGACGATCCGGTAGACGACGAGGTCGAGACCGGCCGGGAGCGGCCGAGGCGTGCCTGTCACGGTCAAGGCAGCCTGCACTCCCTGTGCCGACGTCTTCTCGATCAGTGCCGGCAACGCCTCGAGCCGAGGCTGCGGCGACAATGGCGCCTCGTCGGCCGTCCGCAGCATCGACACCAGCCGGCGCATCTCCCCGAGGGCGTCGATCCCGGTGCTGCGTATGCTCGCCGCGGTCTCCCGGACGTAGTCGGGATCGTCGGCCCCGGCCTCCGCGGCGCCCGCCTGGACGACCATCGAGCTGACCGCGTGGCCCACGATGTCGTGCAACTCGCGCGCGATCACGGCGCGCTCGTCGAGCACGGCGCGCATCGCTCGCTCGGCGGCACCGACCTCGGCCTCGACGGCCCGGCGGATCGACGCCTTCTCCCGCCGGTCGAGGGTGCGCAGCCCGAAGCCGGCGCTCCACACCAGCGCGGTCACCGCCCAGTGGAAAACGATCTCGTTGGCTTCCTGCATCGCCGGCACGAGGAGGTCGACCCCGAGGAGGGACGCGCCGGCGATCAGCGCGGCATACAGCGGTGCGCGGCCGCGACCGAACCTGGCCGCCATGAACACGCCGATCTCCAGCGGCACGGCCTGGCCGTAGAACAACACGTACGACGACGCGATCACGCCGACCACGAGCCAGATCACCGGGAACGCGATCAGCACGACGAGGGGCTCCCGCCGGCTCACGAGCATCAGGGCCGCCACGAGAACGACCCCGACCGTCGTGGCTGTTGCGGACCCGGTGCCCTGGCGCGAGCTGAACGGCACCCAGACCTCGCCGAGCCCGAGCACGAGCACGCCCGCGGCGAGGACTGCCTCCACCCGCGTCAGCCGCGTCCTCAGGATTCTGGCGAGCACATCGCCACTGTAGATCCGACCGATGTCGATGGGACAGTCGTCGGAAGTTGACACCTTCGCCCACCTGGGCCGGATGTGCCCCGACCCGGCCGACGGTGTGCTTGCTGGTGAGCCCGGAACCGCCGGGTCCGACCCAGAGGAGCTCCCATGTATCCCGACACCCGACCCCGACTCGTCGCGGCGCGCGCCGCGCTCATCCTCGGCCCCGTGCTCGCCGGCGCGTCGGCGATCCTGCAGCCCGACCTCGCCGGCGACACCACCGACCAGCTGGCGGCGATCGCCGGCTCCCCGCAGGCAGCGGTCTCGGCGGTCGCCTACCTCGTCAGCCAGCTGCCGCTCCTGGTCGCCATCCTCGCCATCGGCCGTCTGGTGCAGGAACGGGCGCCCCGGCTGTCCTCCTGGGGCACCGCGCTCGGCGTCGCCGGGTGCTTCGGCCACACCGTCTTCGGCGGCCTCTCGATGGCCTACCTGCAGATGGCCGCGGACGCGCAGCACCGCGACGTCTACGCCGGACTGATGTCCGGGATCCAGCGGTCTCCCGTGATGCTGTTCTCGGCCGTCGGCCTGCTCGGAAGCGTCGCCGGGCTGCTGCTGCTCGGCATCGCGCTGTTCAGGAGCAGGACCGGTCCGATCTGGGTAGGGCCGGCGATCTGGGCATTCCTGGTCGTCGAGTTCATCGGCGGGTCGCTGAGCCGTTACGCGTCCTACCTGTCCGTGCTGCTGCTCGCCGCGGCGTTCTTCGCGCTCGCCGGCCTGGTCGACCACGTCTCCCACCGCGACCCGGTGATCGACCGCGTCCCCGTCTGAGCCACCGCACGCGAAAGGCCCTCCTCGAATGAGGAGGGCCTTTCTCGCGTGGTACCCCCGACCGGGTTCGAACCGGCGTTACCGCCTTGAGAGGGCGGCGTCCTGGACCACTAGACGACGGGGGCAGGAACTGCGACTGACGCGAGCGGAGACTCTACCAGAGTCGTTCAGGGAGCTTGTCGGGCACCCTCGATCGCTATCAGAGCTGGGGTACCAGGACTCGAACCTAGACTAACTGAACCAGAATCAGTCGTGCTGCCAATTACACCATACCCCAAGGTCGGCGGCTTCCCGCCGGAGTTGCCTCCCGCGTGAGCGCCGACGTGAAATGTTACCCGACCGCTCACGCGCGACGCCACCGGGGCGGGTGTGCCGCTCGCTACAGCGCGCTCACTCGTCGGTGACGACCGGGTTGGTCAGCTCGAGCTCGCCGACGGTCACCGTCACCGAGTCGCCATCGACCAGCGGCCCCACGCCCTCGGGGGTGCCGGTGATGATCACGTCGCCGGGCAGCAGCGTCATCACGTGCGAGATGTAGGAGATCAGCGTGGGGACGTCGAAGATCATGTTCTTGGTGGTGCCGTCCTGACGGGTCTGCCCGTTCACCGTGCACGCGACCCGCAGGTCGTCGTAGCCGAGGTCCGTGTCGATCCACGGGCCGAGCGGGCAGAACGAGTCGAAGGTCTTCGCGCGGCCCCACTGCCCGTCGGTCTTCTGCAGGTCGCGGGCCGACACGTCGTTCGCGGCGGTGATACCGAAGATCGTGTGGTCGGCGTCCTCGCGGCTGACCTTGCGCGCCCCGGTCGCGCCGATCACGATGGCCAGCTCCGCCTCGTGCTCGACCTGCTTCGAGGCGGCCGGCAGCCGGATCGGGTCGCCCGGGCCGACCACGGAGGTCGAGGGCTTCAGGAACAGCATCGGCTGCTTGGGCACCTCGTTGCCGAGCTCGGCGGCGTGCGCTGCGTAGTTGCGGCCCACGCAGACCACCTTCGAGGGCAGGATCGGCGACAGCAGGCGCACGTCGTCCAGCGCCCAGCGGTTCCCGGTCCGCGCGAGCTGGCCGAACGGGTGCCCGTCGATCGCCTCGACCGTCCACCCGGAGCGGGCGCCCTTGCCGTCGATGACGCCGAAGGTCATCTGGCCCTGCGGATTGACGAACCGGGCGATGCGCATGTGTCCTCCTGTTGATCGGTGAGCACCAAACTACCGCGCGGCCGGTCGCGGACGCTTGTCGACGTAGGATCGAGGTGAGCAGAGCGCGCGAGCAACGCGGCCGTGGAGGACCCTTGATGAGCACCCCCAGCAGTTCCGACGAGATCACCGTGCAGGGCGTCGTCGTGGGCGACGACGGCTCGGCCCGAGCGCTCGAGGCGATCGAGTACGCCGTGCAGGAGGCGGTGCGTCGCGGATCGCCGCTGCACGTGGTGCGTGCGTGGTCGATCAAGACCGCCGTCCGCCCCGCCGACATCCCGGGGGGCATCACCCCGTCGCTGGCCGAGTTCCGAGCGGCGACCGAGCAGCACACCCGCGCCCGGCTAGACCGGGTGCTGGACGGCCGCGAGATCGACGCCCACGTGCACGCTCCGCACGGCTCCCCCGACAGCCGGCTGCTGGAGCTGTCGCACAGCGCCGACGTCGTGGTGGTCGGCGACCGCGGCGTGAGCGGCATCGCCGGCCGCTTCCTCGGCTCGACCGCCGACGCGCTGGTGCGCGAGGCGGGCTGCCCGGTGGTCGTGGTGCGGCACCGCCCGGCGTGATCGTCGAGCGCGACTGGGAACGCCTGCAGGAGAGGCACGCCGGCCGGGTCGAGGCCCTGGTCGCGCCGCACGAGCTGCGACGCTCGCGCGGGCAGTCCCACCCCGTCGAGGACTTCCTGTTCACCTACTACGTCTACCGCCCCAACCAGCTGCGGCGCTGGCACCCCGGCGCCGGGACGGCGCTGCCCGCCGACGCGCCGCACCGAGACTGGCAGCACTACGTCGTCCGTGACGGCGTCGTCGCCGCCGACGTCGCGGAGGTACGGGAGCGACGTGGTCCGCTCGTCGAGGCGGTGCGGCGGCTCATGCGCGGCACCCTCGACCGGCCGGCCCGGCACGGCTGCTTCGGCATGCACGAGTGGGCGATGGTCTACCGCCTCGAGCCGGACGCCGTGCGGCACGCGGCATGGCCGCTGCGGCTCCCGGCCCGCGACATCGCCGGAACGGTCGAGGACGTCGGCCTGCGGTGCACGCACTTCGACGCCTACCGCTTCTTCACTGCGCCGGCGGTTCCTCGCAACGCGACCGTGCTGCGGCGCGAGGGCCAGCTCGCCGACGAGCAGCCGGGCTGCCTGCACGCCGGCATGGACCTCTACAAGTGGGCGTACAAGCTCACGCCGCTGACCTCGTCGAGCCTTGTGCTCGACGCCTTCGAGCTCGCCCGCGACATCCGGTACGTCGACATGCAGGCCAGCCCGTACGACCTCGGCGACCTGGGGATCGCGCCGATCCCCGTCGAGCGGCCGGAGGGCCGGGCGCAGTACGTGGCCGCGCAGCGGGCCTTCGCCGAACGCGCTCGTCCGATCCGGCAGCGGCTGCTCGAGGTCTGCGAGAACGTAACCGGTTGACGCCGGGCAAGGTCAGAGCCGGACCTCGATGAGCGCCGGCCCACGCTCGGCCATCGCCCGGCCCAGCGCTGCGGCGAGCTCGTCGGCGGTCGACACCGCCGTCGCCGGGACGCCGAGGGACGCCGCGAGGGACACGAAGTCGATCGCCGGGTTGTCGATGTCGAGCAGCGCGCGCGCCTTCGCCCCGAACTCGGGGACGCCGACGTTGCGCATCTCCCCGTGCAGGATGTTGTAACGGCGGTTCGCGAAGATCAACACCACCATGTCCAGCTGCTCGCGAGCCGCCGTCCAGAGGGCCTGCGGCTGGTACATCGCGCTGCCGTCGCTCTCCAGCACGACCACCTTGCGGTCCGGGCAGGCCACGGCCGCACCCACCGCGCACGGCATCGCATAGCCGATCGAGCCGCCGGTGCCGACGAGCCAGTCGTGCGGCGCCGCGCCCTCGGTCTCGGCCACGAGCGTGCGCCCGGACGTGATGGACTCGTCGACGACGATCGCGTTCTCCGGCAGCGCGGCGCCGATCAGCGCACCGAGCTTGGCGATGGTGAGCTCGCCGGTCGGGGTCGCCGGGGTGGCGGCGGGCGCCACAGCGGCCTCCTGGCCGGCCGCGCCCAGCGCGTCCACGAGCGCCTCCAGCGCGCCTCCGAGGTCTTGGTCGGCCCGAGCGAGATCGATGATCTGCGCGTCACGCGGGTAGAGCAGGCTCGGCCGCTCGGGATAGGCGAAGAAGCTGACCGGTGCCTTCGCGCCGACCATGACCAGCAGGTCGAACCCGGAGAGGAACTTCTGCGCGTCCTCGACGACGTAGGGGATCCGGCGCACCGGGACCCGGCCGGCGCCGCGGGTGATGCGCGCGGTCATCGTCGGCGTGAGCAGCGCGCACCCGGTGGCGGCCGCGATCTTGCCCGCCGCGCGCAGCGGCTCGTCCAGCGTGGCTCCGGGTCCCAGGACCAGCGCCGGCGACGTGGCCTGCGCAAGCAGCCGGGCGGCGGCGTCGACGGCCAGCTCGTCGGCCGGGGCGGCATCGGGCATTCCGGCGTCCGGGATGGAGACGGGCCCGGCCAGCTCGTTCCAGGCGGCGTCGGCCGGCAGGATCAGCGAGGCGATCCGGCCCGGACGCCGCAGGGACTCCCGCACGGCCGCCGCGGTGTCCGCCGCGACCGAGTCGGCGTCCGGGGTGGTGCGTACCCAATGGCTGAACGGGCGGGCGGCGCCCTCGATGTCGGACGTCAGCGGCGCGTCGAGGTGCCGGTGGTACGTCGCGTGGTCACCGATGACGTTGACGATCGGCGACTGGGCGCGCAACGCGTTGTGCAGGTTGGACAGCCCGTTCGCCATCCCGGGGCCGAGGTGCAGCAGGGTGACCGCCGGGCGACCGGTCATCCGGGCGTACCCGTCGGCGGCGCCGGTCACGGTCCCTTCGAACAGCCCGAGCACGCACCGCATGCCCTCGGTGTCGTCGAGCGCCGCGACGAAATGCATCTCGGAGGTGCCGGGGTTCGCGAAGCACACGTCCACACCGTTCGCGGTGAGTGTGCTCATGAGCGCGTGTGCGCCGTTCATACGTCGTCCTCTCGATCGCCGGGACCGGTCCATGCGGAGCCGGCCGGGGTGCTCATCCCAACCTACGCACCGCGCCGCTCTCCCCCGCAACGCCCTGCCGGTGCGCGGAAACCCGTCCGCCCACGCGCTCGTCTAGGGTGGATGACTGTGTCCACGCCCTCCGCCCCGACGTCCGCACCGCATCCGGCGTCCGGCGATCGGTCGCCCGCCCTTGTCGTACGTCGAGATCTCCGACGACAGCTGCGCGCGGCCGCGCTCGCGCTCGGAATCGCGGCTGTGCTGCTGTTCTGGCTGCCCGCGCTGATCGTGGTCGTGCGCCGCGAGCCTGGCTACTTCACGACCGGCGTCGTGTGGACGGCGGTGCTCGCGACGGTCGCGCTGCTGGTGGTCGGGCTGGGTCTGGCGGTGCTATGGGAGCGCACGGGCGGCCGCCGCGAGCCGCTCCTGGTGGCGGACGCCGCGGGCGTGCGGGTGCCCACGACGCGCGGCCGGCCGGCGCTGGACGCCCCGTGGACCGATCTCGCGCTGATCCGGGTCGTGGGCGAGCGGGAGCCCGAGCTGGCGTTCTACGTCTCCCCCGACGCGGGGAGGCGCCAACCGGAGCGCGCGCCGCTGGACCTGTCGGAGCCCGAGCTGCTGCGTCCTCTGGACTTCGTCAACGACCCGCCGCCCCCGACCGCCGCGCCCGATCGCGCCGTCTTCGCGGCCATCACTCCGCTGCCCGAGGAGGAGCCGCCCGCAGCGCAGCCGGCGCCACCGCGGGGCACGGCCCTCTACGCGACGCCCTACGTCGTGCCCCTGGCCCGTACGGCGCCGCCCACCGCCGAGCTCCTGCGCGCGATCCGCCGGCTCGCCGACGGCCGAGTCCCCCTCGCCTGAGATGACCCCGCCGGATCATGGACTGCGTCGCTCATCGAGCCGCAGCAACCGCCATGCGACGAGCGCGAACCAGATCGGCAGCAGGAGCCCGTAGAGCAGGTACGCCGAGCCGATCATCGGTCGTAGGGCCTCCGACGCGATTCCTATCGCTCCGGTGATCACCCCCAGACCACCCACCCACCGGCCGAAGGCGCTGCCGCGCATGGTCGCGGAGAGGATCAGGATCGCTGCGGCCGTCAGGACACCCGCCCAGGACACCGCGTTGGTGGTGGCGATGAGGGCCTCCGCCGCGCCGGTCAGCGAGGCACGCTCAGCGTCGGAGCCCGCAGCGAGGTAGGAGTCGCTCAGCACGACGAGACCGCCGTGCAACGACTGCGGACTGCTCCCCAGAGCCAGCGCGATGGCCTCGGACGTGATTCCGAACAGACCACCGATGAGCGCCGCGCTCCGATGGGCCTCCCGCAGCGCGACCGCCACGGCCGCGAAGACGATGAGCGCTGGCACGCCGAGTCCCACGAAGCACACGAGCTCGGTGAGATAGACGCCCTTATGGGCGCCGATGTACTCCAGCAACGCACGTCCCTCGGTGGGAGGTACCGGCGCGACGAAGACCAGCACGATCGGGATCACGACGAGCAGCACGAAGACCAGCCCAGCGACCCCCCGGCCCTGTACAAGGGCGCCCAGGGCTCATCGGTCCGGTGACGTCGGTAGACCATGGCCGGACTCGACGGCTCGGTGGGGCGCGCGGCGAGTCGCGGCTCCGGACTATGTGCCTAGTTCCGCACGCCAGACGCTGCACAGGTCGGCACCTTGAGCGGGCCGCTTCGTGGTCGTCGAGCGAGCGAGCCCATTCGCGGCGCACTTCGGTACCGAAACCACCTGATTTCGGTACCGGAGTACGCCGCGAACAGGGACGGAGGTCTAGAGGAGGCCGTAGGCGACCGAGTCGACCAGCGCCTTCCAGGACGCCTCGACGACGTTCGGGTGGACGCCGACGGTGGTCCAGGTGCGTTCACCCTCGGTCGAGTCGATGAGCACCCGCGTGGTCGCGTCGGTGCCGTGCCGCCCCTCGAGGATGCGGACCTTGTAGTCGGAGAGCTCGATGCCGTCGAGCTGCGGGAAGTGACCGACGATCGCCCGGCGCAGCGCCTGGTCGAGCGCGTTCACCGGGCCGTTGCCCTCGGCGGTCGCGATGACCCGCTCGCCGCGCGTCGTGAGCTTCACCGTCGCCTCGGAGACCACCGAGTCGTCCGCCCGGTGCTCCACGATCACGCGGTACGACTCGAGCTCGAACACCGGAGCCCGCTCGTGGTCGAGCTCGTCGCGCATCAGCAGCTCGAAGGACGCGTCGGCGGCCTCGTACGACCACCCCTCCGCCTCCCGGCGCTTCACGATGTCGACCACGCGACCGACCGCGTCGGGGTCGTTCGCGATGTCGACGCCGAGCTCGCGGCCCTTGAGCTCGACACTCGCGCGCCCGGCCATCTCGGTCACCAGGATCCGCATGTCGTTGCCGACGTCGCTGGGATCCATGTGGTTGTAGAGCTCGGGAGCGACCTTGATCGCACTCGCGTGCAGCCCCGCCTTGTGCGCGAACGACGAGGACCCGACGTACGGCTGGTGGGTGTTCGGCGCGAGGTTGGCCTCCTCCGCGAGCGCGTGCGAGATGCGCTGCATCTCGGCGAACCGGCCCTTCGGCAGCACGTCCATGCCGAGCTTGGCGACCAGCCCGCCGAGGACGCCGAACAGGTCCGCGTTCCCGGTCCGCTCGCCGTAGCCGTTGGCGGTGCACTGCACGTGGGTCACGCCCGCCTCGACCGCGGTCAGCGTGTTGGCCACGGCGCAGCCGGTGTCGTCCTGGCAGTGGATCCCGAGGCGGCCGTCGACCGCGGCGCGCACCTCCCCCACGATCCGCTGGATGCCGGTCGGCAGCATGCCCCCGTTCGTGTCGCACATGACGACGACGTCGGCTCCCGCCTCGTACGCCGCCCGCATCACCGACAGCGTGTACGCCGGGTCGAACTTGTAGCCGTCGAAGAAGTGCTCGCAGTCGACGAACACCCTGCGCCCCAAGGAGACCAGGTGCGCGACCGTGTCGCGGACCATGGCGATGTTCTCCTCGCGCGTGGTGCGCAGCGCCTGCTCGACGTGCCGCACGTCGGACTTCGCGACCAGGCAGACGACCAGCGCCTCGGAGTCCACCAGCGCCTGCACCTGCGGGTCCTCGGCCGCGACGGCGCCGGCCTTACGGGTCGAGCCGAACGCGACCAGCTGCGCGGTCTGCAGGTCGAGCTCGTCCTTGGCCAGCGCGAAGAACTCGGTGTCCTTCGGCAGCGCACCCGGCCAGCCACCCTCGATGAACCCGACGCCGAGCTCGTCGAGCAGCCGCGCGACCGCGAGCTTGTCGGCGACCGAGTAGGTGATGCCCTCCCGCTGCGCGCCGTCGCGCAGCGTCGTGTCGTACACGTGGAAGGAGTCGCCCATCGGCAGGCTGGCATCGGGGTTCATCGCGTGGTTCCTTCTGTGGTGCGTGGGGCCCGAGGCCCTACGAGCTGGCTACGAGGGCGGCGATGCGGTCACCGATCTCGGTGGTCGACCCGGCGCGGCGCCGGTCACGGGAGGCGAGGTCCGCAGCCACGGCGCGCTCGACCTTCGCGGCAAGCTCCTTCTCGCCGAGATGGTCCAGCAGCATGCTCGCCGACAGGATCGCGGCGGTCGGATCGGCGAGGTTCTGCCCGGCGATGTCCGGCGCGGAGCCGTGCACCGGCTCGAACATCGACGGGTTGGTGCGCGTCGCGTCGATGTTGCCCGACGCCGCGAGACCGATGCCGCCGGTCACCGCGGCCGCGAGGTCGGTCACGATGTCGCCGAACAGGTTGTCGGTCACGATGACGTCGAACCGCTGCGGATCGTTGACCAGGTAGATCATCGCCGCGTCGACGTGCGAGTACGCCGTCGTCACGTCGGGGTAGCTCTTCGCGACGTCGTCGAAGGTGCGCTGCCACAGGCCGCCGGCGTGCACCAGCACGTTCGTCTTGTGCACCAGCGTGAGGTGCTTGCGCTCGCGCTGCTGCGCGGTCTGGAACGCCGCCTCGATGACCCGCCGCGCGCCGAACGCGGTGTTGAGCGAGACCTCCGTGGCGATCTCGTTCGGCGTGCCCTGGCGCAGCGTGCCGCCGTTGCCGGCGTACGGGCCCTCGGTGCCCTCGCGGAAGACCACGAAGTCGATGTGCTGGTCTCCCGCGAGGACCGAGTCGGTGTTCGGGTAGAGCTTCGCCGGACGCAGGTTCACGAAGTGCTCGAAGGCGAAGCGCAGCTTCAGCAGCAGTCCCCGCTCCAGGATCCCCGGGGGCACCGACGGATCGCCGACCGCGCCGAGCAGAATCGCGTCGTGGCCGCGCAGCTCCTCCATCATCGAGTCGGGCAGCAGCTCGCCCGTCTCGTGCCAGAACTTCGCGCCGAGCGGGTACTGGGTCTGCTCGGCGTTCACGCCGGCCGCCTCCAGGACCTTCAGCGCCTCTGCGGTGACCTCGATGCCGATCCCGTCCCCGGGGACTACTGCGAGCTTCATACGTTTTTCGCTTCCCTTGCGTCGTGGGCGATCGCGGCTAGCGGGCCGCGGTGCCTTCCTGGTAGTCGTCCTCTGCGGAGACCCAGCTCATGAGCTTGCGCAGCTCGCGGCCGGTGGCCTCGATCGGGTGCTGCTCCTGCTCGGCACGGCGCTTCTTGAAGTCCGGAGCACCGGCGTCCTGGTCGTCGATGAACGCCTGCGCCCACTTGCCGCTCTTGATGTCGGCGAGCACCGCCTTCATGTTCTCCTTCACGTGCTCGTCGACGACGCGCGGTCCGGAGGTGTAGTCGCCGTACTCGGCGGTGTCCGAGACGGACCAGCGCTGCTTGGCGATGCCGCCCTCGTACATCAGGTCGACGATGAGCTTCAGCTCGTGCAGGCACTCGAAGTAGGCGACCTCCGGCTGGTAGCCGGCCTCGGTCAGCACCTCGAAGCCCTGCTGCACGAGGCGGCTCATGCCGCCGCACAGCACGGCCTGCTCGCCGAACAGGTCGGTCTCGGTCTCCTCGGTGAAGGTCGTCTTGATGACGCCGGCGCGGGTGCCGCCGATCGCCTTCGCGTACGAGAGGGCGAGCGCCTCGGTGTCGCCGGTCGGGTCCTGCTCGACGGCCACCAGGCACGGGACGCCCTTGCCGTCGACGAACTCGCGGCGGACCAGGTGCCCGGGGCCCTTCGGCGCGACCATCGCGACCGCGACGCCGGCCGGGGGCTTGATGTAGCCGAAGCGGATGTTGAAGCCGTGGCCGAAGAACAGCGCGTTGCCGTCCTCGAGGTTCGGGGCGATCTCGTCGGCGTACAGCGTGCGCTGCACGTGGTCGGGAGCCAGCACCATGATGAGGTCGGCCTCCTGGGCGGCCTCGGCCGGGGTCACGACGCGCAGGCCCTCGTCCTGGGCCTTCTGCACGCTCTTCGACGACGGCTGCAGGCCGACGCGGACGTCGACGCCGGAGTCGCGCAGCGACAGCGCATGCGCCTGGCCCTGGCTGCCGTAGCCGATGACGGCCACCTTCCGGCCCTGGATCAGGCCGAGGTCGGCGTCGTCGTCGTAGAACATTGTTGCTGCCATCGTGGCGTTCCCTTTCGTGTGTGCCGGCCCGCGGCCGGCGATGTGAGCTGCTGGATGAAGGATGGAGGTGTCAGCCGGCGCGTTCGGCGGGCCGCGCCTGGGTCGTGGTGATCGAGCGGGGTCCGCGGCCGATCGCCACGACGCCGGACTGCACGAGCTCGCGGACGCCGAACGGCTCCAGGGCGGCGATCAGCGCGGCGAGCTTCTCGCGGGTCCCGGTCGCCTCGATGGTCACCGAGTCGGTGGTGACGTCGACGACCTTGGCGCGGAACAGCTCGACGGTCTCGATGACCGGTGCGCGGTGGTGCGCGTCGACCCGGACCTTGATGAGCACGATCTCGCGCTGCACCGAGCTGGCCGGCTCCAGCTCGACGATCTTGATCACCTGGACAAGCTTGTTCAGCTGCTTGGTGACCTGCTCGATGAGGTTGTCCTCGACCGTCACCACGATGGTGATGCGCGAGACCTCGGACTGCTCGGTCGGGCCGACCGCGAGCGACTCGATGTTGAAGCCGCGCCGGCTGAACAGCCCGGCGATCCGGGCGAGGACGCCGGGCTTGTCCTCGACGAGGACCGACAGCGTGTGCCGAGTGGTGGTCATGCCTACTCCTCGTCGAAGTCGGGACGGATGTCGCGCGCGGCGAGGATCTCGTCGTTGCTGGTGCCCGCGGCGACCATCGGCCAGACCTGCGCGTCCTTGCCGACGGTGAAGTCGATGACGACCGGGCGGTCGTTGATCTCGAGCGCCTGGCGGATCACGTCGTCCACCTCTTCCTTGGACTCCGCGCGGAGCCCGACGCAGCCCAGCGCCTCGGCGAGCTTGACGAAGTCCGGGATGCGGTGCTTGTGGGTGCCGAGCTCGGTGTTGGAGTACCGCTCCTCGTAGAACAGGGTCTGCCACTGGCGCACCATGCCCAGGTTGCCGTTGTTGATCACCGCGACCTTGATCGGGATGCCCTCGATCGCGCAGGTGGCCAGCTCCTGGTTGGTCATCTGGAAGCAGCCGTCGCCGTCGATCGCCCACACGATCTTCTCGGGCGCTCCGGCCTTGGCGCCCATGGCGGCGGGGATGGCGTAGCCCATCGTGCCGAGGCCGCCGGAGTTCAGCCAGGTGCGCGGCTGCTCGTACTTGACGAACTGCGCCGCCCACATCTGGTGCTGCCCGACGCCGGCGGCGAACACCGCACCGGGCGGGGTGAGGGCGTCGATGCGCTCGATGACGTACTGCGGCGCGAGGGTGCCGTCGGCCGGCCAGTCGTAGCCGAGCGGGAACTTGCGGCGCCAGCGATCGAGGTCGGCCCACCAGGGTCCGAGGTCCGCGGCGTCGGACTCGCCGCGCAGGCCGCGCAGGGCGGTGATCAGCTCGGCGATCGTCTCCTTGCAGTCGCCGACGATCGGGACGTCGGCCACCCGGTTCTTGCCGATCTCGGCGGGATCGATGTCCGCGTGCACGACCTTCGCCTCGGGCGCGAAGCTCTTCAGGTCGCCGGTGACGCGGTCGTCGAAGCGGGTGCCCAGCGCGATCAGCAGGTCGGCCTTCTGCAGGGCGGTGACGGCCGGGACGGTGCCGTGCATGCCGGGCATGCCGAGGTGCTGCTCGTGCGAGTCGGGGAAGGCGCCACGCGCCATCAGCGTGGTGACGACCGGGATCCCGGTGAGCTCGGCCAGCTCGACGAGCTCGTCGGAGGCCTCGGCCTTGATGACGCCGCCGCCGACGTACAGCACGGGGCGGGACGACGCGTGGATGAGCTTGGCGGCCTCGCGGATCTGCTTGAGGTGCGGGCGAGTCACCGGCCGGTAGCCCGGCAGCGCCAGCTGCGGCGGCCAGCGGAACACCGTGTCGGCCTGCAGCACGCTCTTGGGGATGTCGACAAGGACCGGCCCGGGACGCCCGGTGGAGGCGATGTGGAACGCCTCGGCGATCGCCCGCGGGATGTCCTCGGCGTCCGTGACCAGCATGTTGTGCTTGCAGACGGGGGACGTGATGCCGCAGATGTCCGCCTCCTGGAACCCGTCGGTGCCCAGCAGCGCCGCCGACACCTGGCCGGTGATGGCGACGATGGGCACCGAGTCCATGTTGGCGTCGGCGATCGGCGTGACCAGGTTGGTCGCGCCGGGACCGGAGGTCGCGATGCAGATCCCGACCTTGCCGGTCGCCTGGGCGTAGCCCTCGGCCGCGTGTCCGGCACCCTGCTCGTGCCGCACCAGGATGTGCCGCAGCGACGAGTCGAACAGCGGGTCGTACACCGGCAGCACCGCGCCGCCGGGAATGCCGAACAACGTGTCGGCGCCGACACACTCCAGCGAACGCACGAGCGACTGCGCGCCGCTGCAGTGTTCGGTCAGCTGCGCCTCGGGCGCGGCGGTGCCGCGCTTGGGCGGCTGTGGTGCGGCGATCGGCCTGCTTGCCATGGTGCTTCCTTCCTCGGATCACGAGCTCAGGACGGTGCGGGTTCCTTGTGGGAGGGCTGGTACATGAAAAAACCCCCTGTGCCGCTGGCACATCGGGGGTCTAGCGCGTCGGCGGGCCGACGCGCTAGGCAATGAGTACGAGCATTCCGGTGGGGGTCACGTCGACAAGCGTGCTCCGGCGCGGCGGACAGGTCAAACCTGTTCCACATTCCGAGACGGTTAGTTCGGATTCTGAGACCTACCCGACATCCTCACCCGCCCGGACGGCCGAAGCTGCGGCCGTAGCGGAAGACCGGTCCCCGCCTGCCGAGGCGCACCGCCGCCCCCTCGCGCAGCTCGGTGGGGCCCTCGATCCGCACCCCGTCGACGTACGTGCCGTTGGTGGACCCGGCGTCCTCGATCACCGCTCGGGCCCCGAGCAGCCGGACGACGGCGTGCAGCCGCGACACCCGCTCGTCGTCGAGCACGACGTCGCACCGGGCACTGCGGCCCACGGTGACCCGCCGCTGCGCCGACGAGAGGGAATACACGTCGCCCGAGCCGGGCAGGTCCGGCCGCGGCACGAGCATCGTCGGCTGGTCGGCGCCCTCGCTCACCAGGTGGTGCAGCGCTCGCGTGTCGTCGGTCCGCTCCCCCATCACCGGCCACCTCCGTCCGCGACGAGCCTATGACCCGCCCGGTCCGCCGCGCACGGATGGGAGGATGAACCTGTGAGACGTACCGACACCAGGCCCGCGGCGAGCGCGGACGCCGCCCGACCGGCCGATCGCCCCCTGCGCATCCGTTACTCGCGGACCCTCTTCGTGCCGCTGCTGATCGCGGCCATCTGCACCATCCCGCTGGCGACCGCCCTGGACGCGTGGGGGCTGCTCCTGCTGCTGCCGTTCGCGTTCGCGGTCGTGCTGCTGCTGCGCGTCGGCGCGGACGTCTACGCCGACCGCGTCGTCGTCCGCGGGATGCTGTCGTCGTCCACCGTGCGCCGCGCCGACCTCGCGGGGTTCGCCGTCCCCGACGGCCGGCACGTCCACCTCATGCGCGCCGACGGCTCGACCGTGCGGCTGAGCACCGCCCGCCCGCGGGATCTGCCCCGGTTGCGGGAGCTGCTCTTCGACGACGCGCCTTCCCGCGACTCCCCGGCGTCCGGCTAGGATTCGGCACATCGGGTGTGACCGGTGCCACAGTGCAAAGGAGGGCAGGCATGGTTCGTCTTGCGATCAACGAGCGCCGTGAGCTGCTGATCGACGCCGCGTGGCGGGTGATGATGCGATCCGGCGTCGCGGCGGCGACCACGCGGGCGATCTGCGCCGAGGCCGGCATGCCGCAGAGCTCGTTCCACTACTGCTTCGACAGCCGGGCGGACCTGCTCAAGATCGTGGTGACCCGCCGGGTGCCCATGCACATCGGCCTGGCGCGTCAGGCGATGGACGGCGCGCCCTCCATCGAGGACCTCGTGCACGGCAGCCTGGCCGCCTACTGGAACGACGTCACCGCGCACCCCGAGGTGCACGCCGCGATGTTCGACATCACGCTGACCTCGCACTACGATCCGGACCTGGAAGAGCTGCGGCACTTCCAGTACGAGGAGTACCACCGCGCGGCGCTGGCCATTCTGCAGATGGCCACCCAGGACGGGCGGTACCGCTGGGACCTCGACATCGAGCCGCTCGCCGTCGGCCTGATCGCGGTGCTCGACGGGGTCACGCTGCGGTACTGCGTCGACCCGCAGACTCGGGGCCTGCAGCAGACGCTGCGCGAGTACGGCCGCTATCTCGTCTCGCACCTCAAGGCGACCGAGCCGGAGGCGCCCGAACCGGTCTGAGGGCGGCACCGATCCGTAGACTGGTGCGTCGAACGCCCCGCCGTCCCCGGCCGACGAAAGGCACCCTCGCATGAGCTCCCGGTCCCGCCGCGTCATCGCGCCCCTCGGCGGCGCCCTGGTGGCGGTGGTGCTGAGCGCCTGCGGCGGGACCGACTACGTGGGCTCGGGCAGCTGGGAGGTCAAGCCGAGCCCCCAGGCCCCGCAGATCCCCAAGCCGCAGCAGCCCGGCTCGCCCGGCGGCGAGCAGAGCGACCCGTCGCAGCCGCAGGACGACGGGGTCCGCGCGACCGGCCTCGACCAGCCGCACGCGCTGACCGCGCTCCCTGACGGGACCGCGCTCGTCGGCGAGCGCACCAGCGGCGTGGTCACGAAGGTCTTCCCGGCCAAGGGCATGCCGCAGCAGGCGCTGTTCACGGTGCCCGGCATCGACGGCAGCACCGGCGGCGGCCTGGTCGCGATGGCGGCATCGCCGTACTACGCCGAGAACTCCCTGGTCTACGCGTACGTCACGACCGCCACCGAGGGCCAGGTCGTCAGCCTCAACCAGTACGGCGTGCCGAAGCCGCTGGTCACCGGGCTGCCGGCAGCGTCGGCCGCGATGACGATCGGCCCGGACGGGATGCTGCTCGTGGCGACCGGCGGCAGCGGCGCGCTGGGCGGCAAGATCCTCAGCATCGACCCGTGGGGCGGCCCCGGACCGTCCGCAACCAACGGCCTGGTGGTCGCCACCGGCGTGGGCAACCCGGTCGGCATGTGCACCGACGGCACCAACGTGTACGTCGTCGACGGCGGGTCGGGGGCGCCCGGCGCGCTCACCGGCAACGCGGTGTTCAAGATCGACGGCAAGCAGAGCGGCGGCGGCCTCGGCAGCGCGATGAACCCGTTCGTCAGCTACGCCGCCGGCAAGGACGCCGGCGCCACCGGGTGCGCCGCGAGCGCGGTGGCGCTGATCACCGCCGGCACCGACTCCCAGTCGCTGGCGACGACCGTCCTCGACAAGAACGCGCAGCCGGCCGGCGACCCCACGCTGTCGCTGACCGGCAAGTACGGGCGGCTGCGGGCACTGGCCCTCGACCCGGTCCAGGGCGGGCTGTGGGTGGGCACGTACAACCGCGACGGCATCGGCACGCCGGCCGCCGACGACGACCGGGTGCTCTACATCCCGCCGCCCGCCGGTGGCGGCGGCGCCGGCGACATCAGCTGAGCTTCAGCGCCAGCGCCGCGTCGGCCGCGGCGTCGACCTTCGCCGACGACGCCGACCCGTCGACGTAGGCGGCCTGCGCGATGCGCACCACCTTGCCGTCGACCGACGACGCGTACTCCCCGTCCGCGAGCGCCTCCTTGCCCGGCATCCCCGCCGACGGCGCGCTCTCGCGCAGCAGGTCGTTGACGTTCCCGGTGCCGTCCTTGTCGGTCGTCGCCTTCAGACTGGCGGCCGAGTCGGCGTCCGGCATCGTCACCTCGACGAGGCTCACGACCGCCTGCTTGCCGTCGACCTGCGTCTGGAACAGGCCGCGCTGCATGCCGACGCAGGGGTGTGCGGACAGGAATGTCTTGATGTCCCCGTAGGCGTGCGCCGCGCAGTTCTTCTGCGTGTCGGTGGCCTGCCGGGTGAACTGGTACCCGCCGCTGGACTGGGCGCCGGGCGTACCCGACCGACCCGCGGAGGCGGATGCGGCGCCGGGCGCGGCGTCCCGGCCGCCGGCGCCGCCGAACAGGGTGCTCCAGCCCAGGGCGACGGCGGTGATCACCAGCGCGAGCACGACGAGCGGCACCAGCCAGCGCCACGGGCTGCGGGCCGGCTCGGGCTCGTCGCCCGGCGCGCTCAGCAGGTCGGCGGGGCCACCGGGCTCCGCGGGTCGCGCGGCAGG
>NZ_WBKP01000043.1 GCF_009602465.1 Cumulibacter manganitolerans
GCGCGGTCCTCGGGCATCAGGCAGACGGTCTCGCGGGCGACGTTCTGCGCGGCCTGCTCGCCGATCGCGGCGCCGGTCAGCAGCGCGAGGGTACGCGGCAATTCGTGGACGAGGCGCTTGGCGAGGGCGAGGTCGTTCGCGGCCCGCCACGGCGACACGCCGCGGGCGAGGGCGACCTGCTCGGCGATGCCCTTGCCGGCATCCTGACGGGTCGCGCCCGCGGCGAGGGCCGCGCTGCGGAGTGAGGTGTCGAACGCGACCTGCACGTGTGCCTCGACCGCGGCCACCGCCGCCCGCAACCGCCGCAGATCACCGAGCATGTCGATCAGCCCCGCATCGCTCACGCTGCCCAGACCCCGGTCGGTCGTGTCCGCAGCCGCAGCCGCATCCGCCGAGCCGTCCGCCGGTGACGCATAGACCGCCGGGGCGGGCGTGTCCGCAGCATCGGCCGTGCCCGTCGGGGCCGCGGCGTCGAGGGCGAGCTGCTGCACCGCCAGCCACGCGCCGCGCACCACCGCCACCGGCGAGCCCACGTCGGCTCCCGGGTCCGTCAGGGGCGGGCTGCTGATCATGCCCCTGAATCTACGGACCGGCACCGACAAGATTTCGGCGACAGAACCCGCTGCAGCAGGGATCTGTGCACAACCGGTCACCTGTGGACGGCCACCGCGCGGCTTGGGGACATTGTCGGCTCCCGGCGTCTCGACATCGCTCGCCCCAGGGGGCTCGCTCGCTCGACGACCAAAGAAAAACGGCCCGCTCAAGATGCCGACCTGTGCAGCGTCTGGGGTGCGGAACCCGGCACCTAGGCCCAGGCCGTCACAGTGCCCGCCCCCCGACGCTCGCTCGACGACCGAGAAAAGGCTCGACGACCAGGGGGGCGCTCGACGACCAAGGGGGCGCTCGACGAGCGGGTAAGGGCGTCGCGGGGCGAGGGGAACGTGGAGGTACGCATAGAAAGGCACGAAGCCCGGGGTGGGTCGTGGTCCTTCGACCGATGCGGGGACGCTTACGTGGGTCCGGAACCGCCTCTGAACAACCACCGAGGGCTTCGTGCCTGTAAGGGCTTACCGCTGTCCGGCTGTTTCCTTACACCCATGACGGTACGCCGAACTCGACGGAATACCAGTCTTGAATCACCCGGCTTTCGGGCGCATTCTGAGGGCTTGCGCCCGTGCGCCCGGAAGTGCCCCGTCCCTGGGTAGTGTCGTCATCGTGGCCCACAAGAGTGATTTCGTCGTCGTCGCCAACCGCCTACCGGTCGACCGGATCGTCGGGGGTGACGGGCAGACGTCGTGGCGACGCTCCCCCGGCGGCCTGGTCACCGCGGTCGAGCCGCTCATGCGGCAGCGTGAAGGCAACGGCGCGTGGGTCGGCTGGGCCGGCGACGCCTCCGACGGCGTCGACGAGCCGATCGCGCCCTTCGACAACGACGGCCTCACCCTCTATCCCGTGCCGCTCGCGGCCCAGGAGATCGAGGAGTACTACGAGGGCTTCTCGAACACGTCGCTCTGGCCGCTGTACCACGACGCGATCGTGCCGGCGGAGTATCACCGCGCCTGGTGGAACGCCTACGTGGCGGTGAACCAGCGGTTCGCCGACGCCGCGGCGTCGGTCGCGGCCGAAGGCGCCTTCGTCTGGGTGCACGACTATCAGCTGCAGCTCGTGCCGGCCATGCTCCGCCAGAAGCGCCCCGACCTGCGCATCGGCTTCTTCCTGCACATCCCGTTCCCGCCGACCGAGCTGTTCGGCCAGCTCCCGTGGCGCCGGCAGATCCTCGAGGGGCTGCTCGGCGCCGATCTCGTCGGGTTCCAGACACCCGGCGGCGCCGCCAACTTCCTGCGCCTCACCCGCGACCGGCTGGGGCTCAAGCCGTCCGGCGCGGCCGTGCAGGTCGACGGGCGCACCGTGCGCGCCCGGTCGTACCCCATCTCCATCGACGTCTCCAGCTTCGTCGAGCTGGCCTCCATGCCGGAGGTGCAGGAACGGGCGCGGCAGATCCGGCACGACCTCGGCGACCCCAGGACCGTGCTGCTCGGCATCGACCGGCTGGACTACACGAAGGGCATCGGCATCCGGCTGGAGGCGCTCGAGGAGCTGCTCGACGAGGACCGCATCGACGCCTCCGACACGGTGATGATCCAAGTCGCCACCCCGAGCCGCGAGCGCGTCGAGCAGTACCGCGTGCTGCGCGAGAACGTCGAGCGCACGGTGGGCCGGATCAACGGGTCGTACGGCGCGGTCGGCAACCCCGCGGTCAACTACATCCATCGCTCGATGCCGCGCGACGAGATCGTCGCGCTGTACCTGGCCGCCGACATCATGGTGGTGACACCGTTCCGAGACGGCATGAACCTGGTCGCGAAGGAGTACATCGCGTGCCGCCTCGACGGCACGGGCAGCCTGATCCTCTCGGAGTTCGCCGGGGCGGCCCGCGAGCTGAAGAACGCGTACCTCGTGAACCCGTACGACATCGAGGGGGTCAAGGAGGTGTTCCTGGAGGCCATCGAGGCGCCGCGCGCCGAGCAACGCCGCAGGATGCGGTCGCTGCAGCGCCAGGTCACCAAGCACGACGTCGCGCACTGGGCGCAGACCTTCGTCGACGACATCACGAGAATCCGGCGCGAGAACCGCGAGGGCAGCCGATGAGCACCGAGCCGATCAACCTGCCGGACGACGCGCTCCGCGCCATCGATGCGCTGAGCCGCACCGACCACCTCCTCGTCGCGTCGGACTTCGACGGCACCATGGCGCCGATCGTCGACGTGCCTGCCGACGCGCGGACCGACCCGCAGACCCAGGTCGCTCTGGCCGAGCTCGCCGGGCTGGCCGCCACGACGGTCGCGGTCGTGTCCGGGCGCGCGCTCGACGTGCTCGCGGAGCTCACCGCGCTCCCCTCCTCCGTGCACCTGGTGGGCTCGCACGGCGTCGAGTTCGACAGCGATTTCTCCGCCGGCCTGACCGACGAGGAACGCGCCCGGCTCGCCGAGCTGAACCGGCAGGCGGACGACCTGGCCGCGCGGTTCCCGGGCTTGTTCGTCGAGAAGAAACCGGCGAGCACCGCCCTGCACTACCGGCACGTCGCCGCCGACGCGCGCGACGCGGCGGTGGACGCGATCCAGCGCGGCCCGTGCGTCATCCCCGGCGTGCACCTGACCGCGGGCAAGCAGGTCGTCGAGATCGCGGCGATCGAGACGAGCAAGGGGCTGGCCCTGGAACGGCTCCGGGAGATCGACGGCGCGACCGCGGTCGTCTTCCTCGGCGACGACGTCACCGACGAGAGCGCGTTCGTGCGGCTGTCGGCCCCCGACGTGGGCGTGAAGGTCGGCGAGGGCAAGACCGCCGCCGACGTGCGGATCCCCGACACGGCAGCCGTCGCCCGCTTTCTCACCGAGCTCGCCGCCCGACGCCGGGAGCACCTCGGCGCCTGAGCGAGCCGCCGGTCAGGACGTCGGCAGGTACTCGGCCCACCAGTCGAGGATGTGCTCGAAGCGCTGCAGCCGGTGCCGAGGCTGCCCCGATCGGCTCAGCTCGTGCCCCTCGCCGGGGAAGATCAGCAGCTTCGACGGGACGCCGCGCTTCTGCAGCAGCGCGAACAACCGCTGGCCCTGCTCCAGGGGGCAGCGGAAGTCGCGCTCGCTGTGGATGATCAGCATCGGGGTGTCGATGTTCCCGGCATGCGTCAGCGGTGACTGAGACATGATGTGCGAGCCGGCGTACTCGTCGGCGAAGAACCAGCCGATGTCGCTCGTGCCCGCGAAGCTGTCCCAGGCGTTCACCGCTCGTTCGCTGATCCCGGCCACGAACCGGTCCGAGTGGCCCAGGATCCAGGTGGTCATCAGGCCGCCGTAGGAGCCGCCCATGATGCCGACCCGCTTGGCGTCGAGCTGCTTGTCGCGCAGCGCCTCGTCCAGGAAGGCGAGGATGTCGTCCACGTCGACCGTCCCGATGGCCCCCTTCAGGGACCGGCCGTGCGCGGCGCCGTACCCGGCGCCCCCGCGCGGATTGCACATCACGACGGCGTACCCCGCGCCGGCGAGCACCTGGGCCTCGTCGAACAGGTTGCCCGTGTACTGGGCGTACGGGCCGCCGTGCACCATCAGCACGACCGGGAACGGGCCCTTCCCGGCTTGCGGCTTCAGCACCCAGCCGTGCACCGGGTAGTCGTCGGTGCTGGAGGCGACCAGCTCGGTGCGCGGGATCGGCGCGGCCGTCCCGGTGAGGGAGCCTGCGAAGCTCGACCGCCGGGTCAGCGACCGGGCGCTGCCGACGTAGATCTCGCCGTAGGAGTCCGGCGTGGAGGCGACCACGGCGACCACCTTGCCGGAGGCGGCCACGCCGGTCGCGCTGACGTCCCCGTCGAGCACGGTGGCGAGGGCGTCCCCGAGCGACCGGACGTGCGCGTCACCGCGCACCGAGAAGACGCCGATGAGGCCGCTCTCGGTCGCGACGGCGACCGGCTCCGCGTGGTCGGTCTCCGGGTCGGTCAGCGGTGCGTCGTCGCCGAGGCGGTACCAGACCATGTTGCGGGCGACGAAGTCCTGCCTCGACCGCCCGAGGTCGGTGCGGCCGACGTACACCCGATCGCCCGCGGGATCGACGACAGCGCGGGCCACCGACCCGGTGCCCGGGGTGTGGCGCTGGAACTTCTTGCCGCGCAGATCGACCGAGCACAGGTCCTCGACCATCGTGTCCGGCACGAACCGACCCGACTTGGTACGGCTCGCGATGAACCCGACGCGCGCACCGGCGCTCATGAACAGCGGATTTGTGTCGTCTCCCGGCCCGGAGGTGAGCGCGCGCGCCTCGGGTATGCCCTCGCCGGCGAGGTCCGCGACGAGGAAGATCTTCGACGGCCGGTCGTTCAGGTAGCCGAGGCCGTCCGCCAGGTAGCGCACCCCCTCGATCAGCCGGGGCGCCTCCTGCTCGGGGCTGACGTCCTTGTCGGTCCCGTAGCGTCCCGGCTCGGGAACCCGGGCGCTGTAGGCGATCTGGGTGCCGTCCGGCGACCACGCGAACTGGGTGACGCCCAACGGCGCGGACGTGACCTGCCGGGCGTCGCCGCCCGTCGCGGCGATCAGCCAGATCTGCGGCTTGCGGTCGTCGTCCGCCCGCAGGAAGGCGATCCGGCTGCCGTCCGGCGAGTACGCCGGCGACGAGTCGCTGCTGCCGTAGGTGAACTGCGCCGGCGCGTCGGTGCCCTTGACGGGGACCCGCCACAGGCTGGAGACGTAACGGTTCTCGGTGGTGTCCGGGCGGCTCACCGCGAAGACCACGTACCTTCCGGACGGGTCGACCGTCGGCGACGAGAGGGTGCGGATCTTGTCGAGGTCGCGTGGCTGCATTCCCCGACCCTATCGAGCGCCGCACCTGCCCCCCGTTACTGCGTCTGAGGATCCCCGTCGTACCCAGAGATCGCCTGCTGCGCCTCCGCGTCCCGCACCTCGTCGTCGCGGCGGCTCCTGCGCAGGCTGAGCACGGTGGTGATGGCGAGGACGACGACGATGAAGCCGAGCGAGATGATGGTGAGCAGCCGCGTCTCGATGTGCGGCAGCCAGCCCAGCGCCGCGCACGCCTCGTAGATGAGCTTCACGCCGATGAACCCGAGGATGATCGACAGGCCCTTCGAGAGGTACACGAGCTTGTCGAGCAGGCCGCCGATCAGGAAGTAGAGCTGCCGCAGACCCATCAGCGCGAACGCGTTCGCCGTGAACACGATGAACGGCTCCTTGGTGACGCCGAAGATCGCCGGGATCGAGTCGAGCGCGAACAGCAGGTCGGTCGAGCCGATCGCCAGCATGACGATGAACATCGGCGTCAGCCAGCGCTTGCCGTCGATCTTCACCGAGGTCTTCGCGCCGTGGTAGTCGTCGGTCACCGGGTAGACCTTGCGGACCATCCGGATGAGCTTGCTCTCCTCGTACTCGTCCTCGTCGTCGTCCGACTCCGTGGCCAGCTTCCACGCCGTGTAGAGCAGGAACGCGCCGAACAGGAAGAAGACCGGCTGGAACCGGCTGATGACGGCGGCGCCCAGCACGATGAACAGCGTGCGCAGGACGAGCGCGATCAGGATGCCGATCAGCAGCACGCGGTGCTGGTGCTTCTTCGGCACCGCGAACGAGCTCATGATGAGCACGAAGACGAACAGGTTGTCGACGCTCAGCGAGTACTCGAGGATGTAGCCCGAGAAGAACTCGATCGAGTGCGTGCCGTCGACGAAGTACCAGATGCCGAGCCCGAACAGCACGGCGAGCGCGACGTAGAACGTGACCCACCGAGCGGCCTCCTTGGTGGAGACCTCGTGCGGGTTGTGGTCGACGATGAAGAGGTCGACGGCCATCAGCGCCAGGACGGCGCCGATCGTGACCAGCCAGACCCACGCGGGGAAGAACGGCGCGCCGGTGTCGGGGTTGGTCTGGGCGAGAACGCCCGTCACGGGACTGAGCAAGGGTTTGCCTTCCGGTTCTGTTGCGCGTCGCGGTCGCGGGCGCGCTCATCGATCCGGAGGTCTCTTCCACCGCCTTGGGGACGGCCGCCGGCCCGGGCCACCTGGGTGGCCGTGATGACGAGCGCGGCGCGGGGGAATACTCCCCTCCAACTCATCGGTCCATTATGCCCGTTCGGGACGCCCGAGCGGCGCTCCGGCGGCTGTGACCTGTGCGGTGGCGGCGCGCAGCGCGCCCTCGCAGCCCGGCTTGGCGATCAGCTGGATGCCGTACGGGAGGCCGTCGAGCTCGCCCGCGGGGATGCTGATCGCCGGGAAGCCGACCAGGTTCCAGCGCACCGTCAGGTTGGTGACGATGCGGGTGCTCAGCCCCGGCTCGCCGTCGACGGACATCTCCCGCTCGCCGATCGTCGGGGCCGTGATCCCGACCGTCGGCGCCGCGAGCACCTGGTCGTCGTCCAGGAACTGCTGGAGGGACTCCCGCCAGAGGCCTCTCGTGCGCAGTGCCTCGTCGTACTGGGCGTCGTCGATGTGCCGCCCCGAGTCGATGCGCTCCCAGGTGGACGGGTCGTACTCGTCACGGCGGGCGTCGATCTGGTGCGCGTGGACGTCGTACGCCTCGCGGCTCATGATGGTGCCCGCCGTCCCGCGCATCTCCGGCCAGTTGCCCAGGGACACGTCGACGGTGCTGTTCTCGGAGACCTCGTCGTACAGGGCGCGCACCGCGCGCGCGATCCGGCGGTCGACCAGCGGCACTGCGTCGATGTCCAGCCACGACCACTGCGGGGCCACCGGCTCGGGCTCCGGGCGACCGGTCAGCACCGACCATCCGAGCCACGCCAGGTCGGCGCTGGTGGCCAGCACGCCCACGTGGTCGAGGGTCGGGGCGAGGTCGTGCACGCCCTGCACCGGGACCTCGCCGTGCGCCGGCTTGAGCCCGACGCAGCCGCACAGTGCCGCGGGCACCCGTACCGAGCCGCCGGTGTCGGTGCCGAGGGCGAGCGGCACCAGACCGGCCGCGACGGCGGCCCCGCTGCCGGCCGACGAGCCGCCGGTCATCCGGTCGAGGTCGTGCGGGTTGTGGCTCGGGCCCTGGTGGCTGATGTCCCCGGTGGGGCCGTAGGCGAACTCGTGGGTGAGCGTCATCCCGAGGATCAGCGCTCCGGCCTCGCGCAGCCGGGTCACCACGGCGGCGTCCTCCCCGGCGACGCGGGCGGCGTTGAGCCGGGAGCCGTGGGTGACCGGCCAGCCCGCCACGTCGACGAGGTCCTTGACGGCGACCGGGAGGCCGAACAGCGGTCCGCGCTCGCTCGCCGGCAGCGCGTCGAGCCGGTCGGCGTCCCGCAAGACCTGCGCCCGGTCGACGTACACGAAGGCGTTGAGGGCAGGGTTGATCCGGTCGATCGCGTCGAGCGCCTGCTCGGCGACCGCCCGGACACCGGAACGCGCGACGAGGTCGCGGGCCTCCTCGAGTCCGTAGCCGTAGAAGGGTCCGCGCAACGAGTCGTCGATCATGGCTCGAGCCTAGCCGTGGCATGGTGGAACGAGCCACGAGAGGAGGCCCGCATGAGCGACCGGAAGAAGGTCCTCGTCGTCCACCACACCGTCTCGATCTCGACCGCCGCGGTGCACGAGGCCGCCCTCCAGGGGCTGGGCATCGAGGAGCTGGGCGTGATCGAGGCCTGCTCGCTGCCCGCGCTCACCGCCGGCGCGCACGACACGCTCACCGCGGCCGGCGTCGTGCTGCTGTCACCGGTGAACATCGGCTACCTCGCGGGCGCGATGAAGCACTACTTCGACCAGATCTACTACCCGTGCCTCGAGGCGACGAAGTCGCTGCCGTTCGCGGCGGTGCTGCACTCCAACAGCGATGCCTCGGGTGCGCTGCGCGCGCTGGAGGCCATCACCACGGGCATGCAGTGGCAACCGGTGGCGGACCCGCTGGTGGTCGCCGGCGACCCCGACGCGGAGGTCCGGGAGCAGATCGCCGAGCTCGCCGGCACCGTGGGTGCGTACGCCGCCGGAATGACGTAGCCCGAACGACTCGGGGATCCCGCTTCGCGACTGCTCACCACAGGCCGTCGTCCACGGGTTGTACGCAACCGCCACCGGTGTCGACCCCGAACGCCGGGAGTTGATCGCGTACACCGGGGGTTGACCGCGAACCCCGGGGGGGTGCGGACATCGGTCGCTCCCGGCGTCTCCACTCGCTCGGACGGGCTCCTTCGTCGCCGTCCTCCCTCGGTCGACGACCACACCGGGGTCGACGACCCCACCGGGGTCACGGTCCTTCCTCGGTCGGCGACCACACAAGGTCACGACTACACCCGGGGTCACCGTCCTTCCTCGGTCGACGACCACGCCAGGTCGACGACCACACCAGGTCGACGACCACACCGGGGTCACGGTCCTCCCTCGGTCGCATCCTGTGGTCGGGAACTCCATTGGTCGTCGACTGGAGCGCGGCGAGGGAGCGCCAGCGACCGAGGCCGCGCGGAACGGAGACGCCGGTAGCTGCGTGCGGAGCCGGCTCAGCCCGGACGACGTCCGCGCGCGTCGCGCTCTGCGGCGCGGTTCTTCGCCCACGTCGTCGACATGTTCGACGTGATGTCGTCGAGTCGCCCCTCGATGAGCGCATCGCGCTTGGCACGGCTCCAGCCCTGCACCTGCTTCTCGCGGTAGAAGGCGGCGTCCGCCGAGTCGAAGGATTCGGTGTAGACAAGCTCGACCGGCCGCCGACGCCGCGTGTATGCCGCGCCGCCGCCGTTCTGGTGCTGCCACATTCGGCTCTCCAGGTCGGTTGTGCTGCCGACATAGAGCGTGTCGTCGGCGCACCTCAGGATGTACATCGTTCCGCCTTTGAACATGACGGCATGATCCACGGTCGCGACTGCTCACCGCCGGTCGTCGTCCGCCCGTTGTGGACAACCGTCGCCGGTGTTGACGGCGCGTACGCCGGGGTTGCGGACATCGATCGCTCCCGGCGCCTCCACTCGCTCGGACGGGCTCCTTCGTCGCCGTCCTCCTCGGTCGACGACCACATCAGGGACGACCACACGAGGGTTGCCGACCACATCAGGGACGACCACACCCAGGCGACCAACGGAGATGCGTCAGACGCCGGCGCGGTCCATGGCGCGCAGTTCCTTCTTCAGGTCGCCGATCTCGTCGCGCAGCCGCGCGGCCAGCTCGAACTGCAGCTCCCGTGCCGAGGCCAGCATCTGCTCCTGCAGCTTCGCAATGAGGTCGGCGAGCTCGGCCCGCGGAAGCGACTGGACGTCGTCCGGGATGATGCCGGCCGACTCCGCTCCCCCGCCGCCCGGGATCGACTTCTTGCCGCGGGACTGGGCCCGGCCGCTGCCGCCGACCGGGATCGCGTCGTCCGCCTCGCGGTAGATCCCGTCGAGGATGTCGACGATCTTCTTGCGCAGCGGCTGGGGGTCGATGCCGTGCTCTTCGTTGTACGCGCGTTGCTTGTCGCGCCGCCGGTTGGTCTCGTCGATCGCCTGCGCCATGGACGGCGTGATCGTGTCGGCGTACATGTGCACCTGGCCGGAGACGTTGCGCGCCGCGCGCCCGATCGTCTGGATCAGCGAGGTGCCCGACCGCAGGAAGCCCTCCTTGTCGGCGTCGAGGATCGCCACCAGCGACACCTCCGGCAGGTCGAGGCCCTCGCGCAGCAGGTTGATGCCGACGAGGACGTCGTACTCGCCCTGCCGCAGCTCCTTGAGCAGCTCCACGCGCCGCAGCGTGTCGACCTCGCTGTGCAGGTAGCGGACCCGGATACCGAGCTCGAGCAGGTAGTCGGTGAGGTCCTCGGCCATCTTCTTGGTGAGCGTGGTGACCAGGACGCGCTCGTCCCGCTCGGTGCGCTCGCGGATCTCGTGGACCAGGTCGTCGATCTGGCCCTTGGTCGGCTTGACGACGACCTCGGGATCGATCAGGCCGGTCGGACGGATCACCTGCTCGACGAACTCACCGTGCGCCAGGTCCAGCTCGTACTTGCCCGGCGTCGCGGAAAGGTAGACGGTCTGCCCGATGCGCTCGGTGAACTCCTCGAACTTCAGCGGCCGGTTGTCCATCGCGCTGGGCAGCCGGAAGCCGTGGTCGACCAGGGTGCGCTTGCGCGACATGTCCCCTTCGTACATCGCGCCGATCTGCGGCACCGTCTGGTGCGACTCGTCGATCACCAGCAGGAAGTCGTCCGGGAAGTAGTCGAGCAGGCAGGACGGCGCGGAGCCGGGCGCCCGCCCGTCGAGGTGCCGCGAGTAGTTCTCGATGCCGGAGCAGAACCCGACCTGCCGGATCATCTCGACGTCGTACTGGGTGCGCATCCGCAGCCGCTGCGCCTCCAGCAGCTTGCCCTGCTTCTCGAGCTCGGCCAGCCGCTGCTCGAGCTCGAGCTCGATGCCGCGCACCGCGCGCTCGATCGCCTCCGGGCCCGCGGCGTAGTGCGTCGCCGGGAAGATGAAGATCTCCTCCGTCTCGCCGACGACCTCGCCGGTGAGCGGGTTGAGGTGGAAGAGCTTCTCGATCTCGTCGCCGAACATCTCGATGCGCAGCGCGAGCTCCTCGTAGGCCGGGATGATCTCGACGGTGTCGCCGCGCACCCGGAACGTCCCGCGCGAGAACGCGATGTCGTTGCGCGCGTACTGCATGTCGACCAGCTTGCGCAGCAGCCGGTCCCGGTCGAACTCCTCGCCGACCTTCAGCCGGACCGACGAGTCGACGTACTCCTTGGGGGTGCCCAGGCCGTAGATGCACGAGACGGTCGCGACCACGATCACGTCGCGGCGGGTCAGCAGCGACATCGTCGCCTTGTGGCGCAGCCGCTCGACCTCCTCGTTGACCGAGGAGTCCTTCTCGATATAGGTGTCGGTCTGCGGGACGTAGGCCTCGGGCTGGTAGTAGTCGTAGTACGAGACGAAGTACTCCACGGCGTTGTTCGGCAGCAGCTCGCGGAACTCGTTGGCCAGCTGCGCCGCCAGCGTCTTGTTGTGGGCCATGACGAGGGTCGGGCGCTGCACCCGCTCGATCAGCCACGCGGTCGTCGCCGACTTGCCGGTACCGGTGGCGCCGAGCAGGACGACGTTCTGCTCGCCCGCCCGGATGCGCCGCTCGAGATCGTCGATCGCGGTCGGCTGGTCGCCGGACGGCTGGAACTCGCTGATCACCTCGAAGGTGCCCTTGGTGGGTACTAGATCGCTCTTGGTTCGCACGCCGACCAGCGTACGTCGACCCGCCGACACGAATGCCCGGCCGAACCTGGGACACTTGCCTCTCGTGACGGCAGGCAGCCGTCACCGGAGAGGACTACATGGAGATCTGGCCCGGCGCGCCCTACCCCTTGGGCTCGACCTACGACGGCACCGGCACCAACTTCGCTCTGTTCAGCGAGGTCGCCACCCAGGTCGATCTCGTGCTGTTCGACGGTGACGGCACGGAGAAGACCGTGACGCTGCCCGAGGTGGACGGCTTCGTGTGGCACGGCTATCTGCCGGGCATCGAGCCGGGCCAGGCGTACGGCTACCGCGTGCACGGCCCCGGCGACTTCGCGACCGGCGCCCGCTGCAACCCCAGCAAGCTGCTGCTCGATCCGTACGCCAAGGCGATCTCCGGCGAGATCATCTGGGACCAGGCGGTGTTCGGGTACGACCACGAGACCGGGGAGCCCGACCACACGGACTCGGCGCCGTACACGATGCGCTCCGTGGTCATCAACCCGTTCTTCGACTGGGGCAGCGACCACCTGCCCAACACGCCGTACCACAACACCGTCATCTACGAGGCGCACGTGAAGGGGCTCACCGAGACCCATCCGGACATCCCCGAGGACCAGCGCGGCACGTACGCCGGGATCGCGCACCCGGTCATCATCGACCACCTCCGCGACCTGGGCGTCACGGCGATCGAGCTGATGCCGGTGCACCAGTTCGTGCAGGACGACCGGCTCGTGAAGGACGGCCTGGCCAACTACTGGGGTTACAACACCATCGGCTTCTTCGCCCCGCACAACGCGTACTCCGCGGCCGGCGACGGCGGCCAGCAGGTCCAGGAGTTCAAGGGCATGGTCAAGGAGCTGCACCGCGCGGGGATCGAGGTCATCCTGGACGTGGTGTACAACCACACCGCCGAGGGCAACCACCTCGGCCCGACCCTGTCGTTCAAGGGCATCGACAACGCGTCGTACTACCGGCTGAGCGAGGAGGACCCGTCGAAGTACGTCGACTACACCGGCACCGGGAACTCGTTCAACGTCCGTCAGCCGCACTCGCTGCAGCTCATCATGGACTCGCTGCGCTACTGGGTGACCGAGATGCACGTCGACGGCTTCCGGTTCGACCTCGCCGCGACCCTCGCCCGCGAGCTGCATGACGTCGACCGGCTGGCCGCGTTCTTCGATCTCGTCCAGCAGGACCCGGTGGTCAGCCAGGTCAAGCTCATCGCCGAGCCCTGGGACATCGGCGAGGGCGGCTACCAGGTCGGCAACTTCCCGCCCTTGTGGACGGAATGGAATGGCAAGTACCGCGACACGGTCCGCGACTTCTGGCGCGGCGAGCCGGCGACCCTCGGCGAGTTCGCCTCGCGGCTCACCGGGTCCTCCGACCTGTACGCGCACAACGGCCGGCGACCGGCCGCGTCCATCAACTTCGTCACCGCCCACGACGGTTTCACGCTGCGCGACCTGGTGTCGTACAACGAGAAGCACAACGAGGCCAACGGCGAGGGCAACCAGGACGGCGAGAGCCACAACCGGTCCTGGAACTCCGGCGCCGAGGGGCCGACCGACGATCCCGAGGTGCGCGAGCTGCGGGAGCGGCGCAGCCGCAACTTCATCGCGACCCTGATGCTGTCGCAGGGCGTGCCGATGCTGCTGCACGGCGACGAGCTCGGCCGCACCCAGCAGGGCAACAACAACGCCTACTGCCAGGACAACGAGCTGACCTGGGTGGACTGGAGCGCCGTCGACGAGGACCTGCTGGCCTTCACCTCGGCCCTCACCAAGCTCCGCCACGAGCACCCGATCTTCCGGCGTCGGCGGTTCTTCGACGGCCATCCCGAGCCGGACGACAAGGGGAACGTCGAGCGCGACATCGCCTGGCTGACGCCGTCCGGCGACGAGATGACCGAGGCCGACTGGGGCGCGGGCTTCGGCAAGTCGATCATGGTGTTCCTCAACGGGGCCGGCATCAAGGGCACCGACTACCGCGGCCAGCCGATCGTCGACGACTCGTTCCTGCTGCTGTTCAACGCCTACGAGGGCGATCTGGGCTTCCAGCTCCCGGACGGCGACTACGCACCCGGCTGGCGGGTCGTCGTCAACACCGCGACCGGGCGGCACGAGATCTCCGAGGACGTGCTGGCGGCGAGCAGCACGCTGAACGTCCCCGCCCGCTCGATGCTGGTGCTGCTCGAGGCCGCCGGGGAGTGACGGTGGACGAGCACCTGCGCGCGCTCGCGGACCTGTACGGCGTCGCCACCGAGTACGCCGGCATGGGCGGCCAGGTCAGCGTCGCGCCGTCCACCATCCGGTCGGTGCTCGACGCGCTCGGGGTCGACAGCACGTCGGCCGGCGGCGCGGCCGCCGCGCTGGCGCGCGGTCGCGCCGCGGTGCTGCATCGCGCGCTGCCCAGGTGCGTGGTGCACCGGGTGGGTGACCACACCGACGTCCCCGTCCGCCTGCCCTCCGGCACCTCCGCCGGCCTGCGGGTCGTCCTGGGCTCCGGTGGCACGGTGCCGCTGTTCGAGGTTCCGCCGGAGGAGGTCCCGCGCGTGGCGGGCACCGACGGGTTCGACGAGGTCACTTTCCGGCTGCCGCCGCAGCTGCCGCCCGGCTACCACGCCGTCGAGCTCTCCGGAGCCGGAGCGCCGCAGCGGGCGCCGCTCATCGTCGCTCCCCGGTTCCTCGACCTGCCCCTGAGCATCGGTCGGGAGCAGGTGTGGGGGTACGGCGTCCAGCTGTACAGCGTGCAGTCGGCCGGAAGCTGGGCGATGGGCGACCTGCAGGACCTGGCGGACCTCGCGACGTGGTCGGCCACCCAGGGCTGCGACTACCTGCTGGTGAACCCGCTGCACGCCGCCGAGCCGACACCGCCGATCGGCGCCTCGCCGTACTCGCCGAGCAGCCGCCGGTTCGTGCATCCGATCTACCTGCGCCCCGAGGCGGTGCCGGAGCTCGCGACCGCGCCGGAGGCCGTCCGGGCGGACGTAAGCGCTGCGCGGTCCGCGCTCCTGGCCGCCGTCGGCGACCGGGACACCGTGGACCGTGACGCGGTGTGGACGGCGAAGATCGCCGCCCTGCAAGGGATCTACGACTGCGGTCGATCGACGCTGCGCCAGTTCGCCTTCGATGCCTACCGGGCGCGGGCAGGCGCGGAGCTGCGGGACTTCGCGGTCTGGTGCGCGCTCGTCGAGCAGCACGGCCACGACTGGCGGCAGTGGCCCGAGGCTCTTCAGCAGCCCTCGTCCGCCGAGACCGCCGCGTTCGCGGCGCAGCACGCGGATCGCGTCGACTTCCACTGCTGGCTGCAGTGGCTGGCCGGCGAGCAGCTGGTCGCCGCGCAGGCCGTCGCCCGGGACGCCGGCATGCGAATCGGGATCCTCAACGACATCGCGGTCGGTGTCGGGCCGACCAGCAGCGAGGTGTGGAGCCACCCCGACCTGTTCGCGCGCGGCGTCAGCGTCGGCGCTCCCCCGGACGACTACAACCGGCTCGGCCAGGACTGGACCCAGTCGCCGTGGCGCCCCGATCGCTTGGCGGACAGCGGTTTCGCGGCCTTTCGAGAGATGGTGCGCGAGACCCTGGCGCACTCGGGCGGCATCCGGGTCGACCACATCATCGGGCTGTTCCGGCTCTGGTGGATACCCGAGGGCGCGAGCCCGACGGCCGGCACGTACGTGCGCTACGACCACGAGGCGTTGATCGCGATCCTCATGATCGAGGCGCAGCGCGCGGGCGCCGTGATCGTGGGTGAGGACCTGGGAACGGTCGAGGGCTGGGTGCGTGACTATCTCGCCGAGCGCGGCGTGCTGGGCACGTCGGTCGCCTGGTTCGAGCGCGACGCGACCGGTGCTCCGCTGCCCGCCGACCGGTTCCGCGAGTACTCGATGGCGTCGGTGACCACCCACGACCTCGCCCCGACGGCGGGATACCTCCGCGGCGCGCACCTGGAGGTCCGCGACCGGCTCGGTCTGCTCGGCCGCCCGCTCGCCGACGAACGGGCCGAGCACGAGGCCGATCTCGCCCGCTGGCGGTCCATGCTGTCCGCGCGCGGGTACCTCGTCCCCGGCGCCGGCGACGACGCGACGGAGGACGAGATCCTCGCGCTGCACCGGCACCTGCGCGCCACGCCGGCACGCCTGCTGAACGTCGCGCTCACCGACGCGGTCGGCGATCTGCGGATGCAGAACCAGCCGGGGACCCGCGACGAGTACCCCAACTGGCGCGTGCCGCTGACCGCCGCCGACGGCGCGCGGGTGCGGCTGGAGGATCTGCTCGTCAGCGCCCGGGCCGCGCGCCTCGCGGCCACCCAGGTGCCCGATCGGACGACCGGCGACCGGACCGGGTAGCCGCGGGCGCTCAGCCCGCCGCGAGCAGCCGCTCGCGCTGCTCCTGCACGTCGAAGTGCATCTGCGGGAACTGCGGGTCCAGCTCGCGCAGCGTCTCCAGCAGCAGCTGCCCGACCGCCCAGTTGCGGTACCACTTGTGGTCCGACGGGACGGCGTACCACGGGGCCGCGTCGCTGGTGCACCGCGTGAGCGCCTCGAAGTACGCCGACTGGTAGTCATCCCACCGCGCGCGCTCGTCGATGTCGCCGGGGTTGAACTTCCAGTGCTTCTGCGGGTCGTCCAGCCGCGCCAGCAGCCGCTCCTTCTGGGTCTCCTTCGAGATGTTCAGGAAGCACTTCACGATCGTGTATCCGTCGTCGGTCAGCTCCCGCTCGAACGCGTTGATCTTCTCGTACCGCTCGTGGATCTCGGCGTCCGAGGCCAGCTGGTGCACCTTGACGATGAGGACGTCCTCGTAGTGCGAGCGGTCGAAGATGCCGATCTGGCCCTCGCCGGGGAGCGCCTGGCGCACCCGCCACAGGAAGTCGTGCCGCTTCTCCTCCTCTGTGGGGGCCTTGAAGGCGTGCATCCGGATGCCGCCGGGGTTGACCAGCCCGAGCACGTGCTCGACGACGCCGCCCTTCCCCGAGGTGTCCATGCCCTGCAGGACGAGCAGGACCCGCCGGTCGGCTCCGCCGCGCGCGTTGGCGAACAGCCGCTCCTGCAGCCCGGCCAGCTCGCCCGCGTAGGCCTTCATGGCCTTCGCCGCGGCCTTCTTCCCCGACGGCCCGGCCGGCGTCGAGCCGGGCTGCAGGTCGGCGAGCAGCTGGGCGGCCGCGGGCCGGTTCGCCGGCACCCGGAGGATCGCGCGCAGGTTCTCGGTCCGCTCGGAATCCTTCGACCTGCTCTTGTCGCTGCTCATCCCTGCTCCTCACGCATCGGTACCGTGGCGTTCGGTATCGACCTTAGTTGGCAGAGGAGCCGCCATGAGCGACGAACTACGCACGGCCGTCGTGGTCGGCGCGACCGGCGGCGTCGGTCGGCAGCTGTGCGCGCTGCTCGCGGCGGACGGCGTCGCGGTGCACGCGGTCGCCCGCGGCCGGCAGGCCCTGGAGCGGGTGGCCGCCGAGACCGGCGCGCGGCCGTGGCAGGTCGATCTCACCGACGAGGAATCCGCCGAGACCGTGGCAGCCGGCCTGGCCGAGCACGCGCCCGAGCTCGCGATCGCCGCGGTCGGCGGGTGGTACGTCGCCGAGCCGGGTCTGCGGCTGCCCATGGCGACGTGGGGGGCGACCCTGGCGAGCAACCTCACCGCGCACTTCGGCGCCGCCCGCGCGTTCGCGCCGGTCCTGGCGGGACCGCGGCCCGTGTACCTGGCGCTGAACGGGATCGCCAGCCACTATCCCTGCGAGGGCTCGATCGCGATCAGCGTGGCCGGTGCCGGGCAGGCGATGATGCTGGACGTCCTCGCCGCCGAGGGACGCGACGCCGCCGTCTCCTACCGCGAGCTCGTCGTCGACACGCCGATCCTCGGCCCGGGCGAGCGGCACGACCAGGACGAGCCGACGCACACCATCACAGAGGTGTACGCCGCCGTTCGCGACCTCGCGGGCCGCGATCCGGCGCCGGGGCGCGTCGTACGCCGCCACCTCGGGTGAGGCGACACGCGGGATCGCCGCGCCTCGACACGTCTGGTCGCATTAGGAAAGATGGCGATGTGGCTATCGCGGACGACGACCTGAACGCAGCGCCCGCCGGACCGGTGTCCGAGGGGCTCGACATCGACAACGGCACCATCTCGGTCTCGGAGGCCGTCGTCGCGAAGATCGCCGCGCTGGCCGCGCGCGAGGTCGCCGGGGTGCATTCGCTGGGCGTGGGAGCCGCCCGACAGGTGACGCCGGTGCGCGACCGCCTCCCGGGCGCGACGCCGTCGCCGACGTCCGGCGTGTCGGTCGAGGTGGGCCGGACGCAGGCCGCGGTCGACCTGGACATCGTCGTCGAGTACGGCACGCCGATCACCCAGATCGCCCGGGACGTCCGCCGGCACGTCGTCGCCGCCGTCGAGCGGATGACCGGCCTGCAGGTGGTCGAGGTCAACATCACCGTCGACGACGTCAATCTCCCGGCCGTCGCCGATCCGCGAGACAAGCGGCTGCAGTGACCGACCCCGTCGTGGTGCGCGACGCCACGCTCTCGACGCCCGGTGTGCTGGCGATGCACGCCGGGCCGTACGGCACGGCCGCCACCTACTCGCCGGCCGGTCGGGTGTGGGGCGTGCGTATCGCGGAGGGCCGGATCGACGTCCATGTCGTGGCCGACGAGTCGGTGGCGTTGCGGGCCCTCGGACGCGCCGTCCGCGACGCGGTGCGCCGGGCCGCCGGTGGCTACCCTGGCGTCATCGCGGTGCACATCGAGGACATCACCGACGCGCTACGGCCCGGCGAGCCCGCCGGCACCGGCGCCACGCCCATCGACCGCGAGCCGGCAACACGGAGGACACCATGAGCTCAGCACAGATCGGACTGGTCGCGGGCATGGCCCTCGGCCTCGCCGCCATCGTCGGCGGCTTCGCCGGCTTCCTGCTGGTCGCCGCGCTCGGCGCGATCGGCCTGGTGCTGGGCCGTGTCGTGGACGGCGAGCTGGACCTCGGCTCGATGACCCGCGGCAAGGGTCGCGACCGGGCATGAGCACACCGTCGACCGAGGACCGGCGCGGCCCCGGGTCGCCCGGCGGGTTCACCCGCATCTCGCCGTACGTCGTCGAGCGCATCGCCGGGCACGCCTGCCATCGGGCCGAGGGCGCCGTCACCCCGCGCACCCACGCGGGCGCGCCGCAGTCCACCGCCCCACGGGTCCGCGCGGAGGTCACCGGCCGCCACGCGCGCCTGTCGGTCTCGACCGGCGCCCTGTACCCGGCGCCGCTGACCGCGTTCGCGGCAGCGGTCCGCGCGGTCGTCGTCGACGACGTCGAGCGGCTGTGCGGCCTGCGGGTGGTCGCCGTGGACGTCGAGGCGCTGCCGGTCAACCTCGAGCGACGGACGCGGGTGCGATGAGCACCGGGCAGCGCATCCTCCTGCGCTTCGTCAGCGCGCTCGCCGGGCTGCTGCTGGTCGGCGCGGCACTGCTCGGGCTCGGCCAGATCGTCGCGGCGCTGACCGGCAGCGGCGACTTCATCGTGCCGTTCTCGCTCTGGTACCGGTCGCTGCGGACGACTCCGTGGTCCGCCGGAGCGGTCGTGTACACCGGGATCGGCCTGCTGGTCGGCGGCGTCCTGCTCATCGTGGTCGCGACCCTGTCGCGGCCGCGGCTGTTCGCGCTCGCCCGACCGACCGACGACGTGGACGTCGTCATCGCGCCGCGCGCGGTGGCGCAGATGCTGCGGCGGCAGGCCGAGGCGGTGTCCGGCGTGGCCACCGCCAGCGTCGAGGTCAGCGCGGACGTCGCCCGCGTCAACGCGACCGCGCCCTTGGCCGGCTACGAGCGGGTCGAGGCCGACCTCGAGGCGGCCCTGACGCACGCGCTGAAGAAGATCCCGTGGCAGCGGCTGCCGCGGCTCGACCTCGAGGTCGTCGACGGGCAGCCGCGCACCGAGGCCGCGACGCTGAGCGGTCCGGCGGGCCCAGCCGGGTCCGCGTCATGAGGGACGAACGGGTCGACCGGATCGACCGCGCGGTGCTGTACGTCCTCGGCGCGATCGCCGCGCTCGCGGGAATCGGCGTCCTGCTGCACGCGACGGGCGCGCTCGGCAGGCGCCGCAGCGACAGCCCGGTGCTTGCCTCGCCGACGACGCGCTGGTACGCCGACCACGCGACGTGGGTGTGGCCGCTCGTCGCCGTCCTGCTGGCGATCGTCGCCGCGCTCAGCGTCTGGTGGGTGTCCTCGCAGGTGCGCCTGCAGGGCAGCTCCCGCGTCGACCTCGCGCGGGACGGCGCGGGGTCGCTGAACGTGTCGGGGACGCACCTCGCGGAATGCGTCGAGCGCGACGCCGTCAACCAGGACGGCATCGACCACGCGCGGGCCCGGGTCAGCGCGACCGCCGAGGCCGTCGACGTGTGGCTGACCCTCTGGGTGGGTCCGCCGTACGACGTGGGACGGTCGGTGTCGCGGGTCGCGAACACCGTGCTGCCCAACCTCGCGACCGCGCTGGACGGGGTCGGCTCGCGGCCGATCCGCACCCACATCAACGTCGAGACCGCCGAGGCGGCCGTCTCGCGATTGGACTGAGATGATCGAGCGACCGCTGTCCCCCGCCCTGGCCAAGCCGGTCACGGCGTTGCCGGCCCAGGGCGACTACCTCTTCGAGCCGAAGTGGGACGGCTTCCGGGCCATCGTGCACAAGTCGGGCGCCGTCGCGATCGACAGCCGCACGGGTACCGACCTGACGCGGTACTTCCCCGAGCTGGCCAGCGCGCTCGAGGACAACCTGCCCGACGGGTGCGTGGTGGACGGCGAGATCGTCATCGAGCGCGGCGGACGGCTCGACTTCGACGCCTTGCAGGCGCGCCTGCACCCGGCCCAGTCGCGGATCGACCTGCTGGCCGGCGAGACGCCCGCCGAGCTCGTCATCTTCGACCTGCTCGCCCACGGCGGCGCCGCGATCCTGGACCGGCCGCTGCGGGAGCGTCGGGTGCTGCTGGACGAGGTGCTCGGCGACGTCCAGCCGCCGATCTGGCTCACCCCGTCGACCGGCGACCGGGACGCCGCGCAGACGTGGTTCACCGAGCTCGAGGGCGCCGGGCTCGACGGCCTGATCGCGAAGGACCTCGACGCGCCCTACCAGCCGGGGGTCCGCGCGTTCCTGAAGCTCAAGCACCGCCGCGACCTCGACGCCGTCGTGTGCGGGTTCCGGTGGCACAAGTCCGGGCAGGTCGTCGGGTCGTTGATGCTCGGCCTGTACGACGCCGCCGGGGCGCTGCAGTACGTGGGCGCCTGCTCGTCCTTCACCGCGAAGAAGCGCGCCGAGCTGGTCGATCTCCTGCAGCCCTACCGGTGCGAGCCGTCCGAGCACCCGTGGGCGGCGTGGGCGGAGCAGTCCGGCTCGGACGACCGGATGCCCGGCGGCCAGAGCCGGTGGAGCGCCGGGAAGGACCTGTCCTGGAATCCGGTGCGACCCGAGCTCGTCGTGGAGGTCGCCTACGACCAGTTCCAGGGCCCGCGGCTGCGGCACCTCGCCTCCTTCGTCCGGTGGCGCCCCGACCGCACCCCCGAGTCGTGCACCTTCGAGCAGGTGCCCACCATCGCGCCGTATCCCCTCGACCAGGTGCTCAGGTCCGGCGCCCCGGGCTGAGCGGATGACTGCGGTCACCTGACCGGGCTAGGGTCGGCGTAGTCACCGAGGAGGTCCCATGGAGTCGTCGATCCCCGAGCACCTGGCCGTCGCGCGCACCCAGCCGATGCGGATGCGCGAGGGCTGGAACCCGCCGTCCCCGGCGTTCAGCGCGCGCTTCCCGACGTCGGTGGACGACGTGGTGATGGCGTACTACGGCCTGCAGTACCGCGGCGAGCGGCCGCCGGCCGCGGCGGCCGCGGCGCAGGACCTCCGGGAGCGGATCGCGGCAGCCGACGGGCCGTCGCACCACGACCTCGCCGTCGTGGTCGACCCGGACGGCTTCACGAACGAGCTCACGGCGCTGTACTGGCTCGACGAGGGCGCCTACCGGCGCTGGGAGAGCGCGCACGAGCCGTGGACCGATCCGGGGCGCGACCGTGCCGAGACCGGGTTCTTCATCGAGGTCGCGACGCCGCGGGCGCGCGACTTCGAGACCATCACCGGGAGCCGGCGCCGCATGGAGGGCATCGCGGTGACGGCCGACGGCGTCAGCGACGACATCGCCGAGCACGCCTACTGGGGCAGCATGCGCGACCGGCTGCCGGCGTCGCAGACGTCGGCCCTGGAGCCGCACGGGACGCTGGCCTTCGAACGGGCGGGCGACCACGTGATCGTCCGGCCGCACGACGGGATGGCGCTGATCCGGTCGGGGCAGGACTGGGTCGACACGGTGGACGAGCCGCGCGAGCAGTGGCTGCACGACATCCAGCCGGTGCTGCGCGAGGGCATGGACTTCCTCACGACGGACGGCCTCGGCGTCGGCTGCTACGCGAACCGGTTGATGCAGCTGAGCGACGGCGAGCGGCTCATCGAGAAGACGTACGGCCACAGCTGGTGGCACTCGCTGGCCGAGCTCGAGCAGTGGTCGCGCTCGCACCGGACGCATCTGCGCATCTTCGGTGCGTTCGGCACATTCGTGAAGCACTTCCGTGGCGCCGCCGGGCTGCGGCTCTACCACGAGGTCTCCGTGCTGGACGCCGATCGGTTGCGGTTCGAGTACCTCGGCTGCCACGAGCGCACCGGCCTGCTCAACGCGGAGGGGGCGGCGCCCTCGCCGGTGTGACCAGGGCGCCTTTGACGACGCCGTCCGAAGGTGGGACATTGGTTGACGGTCTCCGCACGGAGACCGCATGTCCCGACTCGGGAAAGCCGGTGCGATTCCGGCGCTGACCCGCAGCCGTACAGCCGGAACGCCGAGCGGGATGCTGGCTCCCACCGTCGAGGTCTACGGATCAGGGGCCGGACCTGGTCCGGCTACCCCCGTGGTGCCGCACCAGAAAGAAGCACCCCGTTCATGCGTCTCGCTCGCGTCATCGTCGCCGCCGCCTTCGCCCTGCTGCTCGTCGGAGCCGGTGCCGTGCTCACTCCGCGCACCGCCGAGGCGCAGGACATCTACCGGTACTGGGCGTACTTCACGGTGCAGGACGGCGCGTTCGTCGCCGCGGCGACCGGCCCCGCGGAGGCCGTCCCCGCGGACGGTGCCGTCGAGGGCTACCGCTACGCGGCGCCGGCCGACTTCACCAAGCCGAACCGGCCGCGCGCCGACCTCCAGAAGGTGACCTTCGACGCCGTCTGCGGCGGCACGAAGGCGGCCGCCGGACAGAAGCGGGTCGCCGTCCTCATCGACTACGGCGTGAAGCAGGACGCCGAGCCGGGACGCACTCCGCCCCAGCCGCAGGCGCTGTGCGCCGCGGTGCCGGCGCAGGCGAACGGGCTGCAGGTGCTGCAGGCGGTCGAGCCCAAGACCCGTACCGAGTCGGGCAGCTTCGGTCCCCTGCTGTGCGGCATCGCCGACTACCCGACCACCGGCTGCGCCAGCGAGGTAGCGCCGTCCGGCACCCCGGCCGACGGCGACCCGGTCGACTTCGCGACGGCGTCCGACGACACGGCCGCCTCGGCGAAGGCGACGGGCACCGATTCCGGCGACGGCAGCAATGTGCCGCTGCTCGTCGGCGCCGCCGTCGTGGTCGTCCTGGTCGCCGCGGGCGGCACCTACCTGGCCCGCCGCCGCTCCTCGTGAGCCGGTAGCACCCGTCGGCATGCGCCCCCAGCACCTCATCACCCACCCGCGGTCGCTGCATCCCGTGGCGTGGTGGCTGTGGGCGCTCGGCCTCGCCGCGGCCGCCAGCCGGACGATGAACCCCGTCCCGCTGCTGATGATCATCGCCGTCACCTGGTTCGTGGTGTCCGCGCGCCGCGGGAGCACGCCGTGGGCGGCCTCCTACGCGCTGTTCTTCAAGCTCGCCCTGCTCGTCATCGCCCTGCACGTCGTGTTCCAGGCCCTCTTCGCCGGAAGCACCCAGGGCAGCACCGTCCTGGTCACCCTTCCCGAGCTTCCGCTGCCGCGGTCGACCGGCCTGCGGATCGGCGGCGCCGTCACGCTCGAGGCGCTGCTCACCGCCGTGTACGTCGCTCTCCAGCTCGCGGCCATCTTCTGCTGCGTCGGGGCGGCCAACGCGCTCGGCAGCGCCCGGCAGCTGCTGCGCTACGTGCCGGGCGCGCTGTACGAGATCGGCGTCGCGTCCATCATCGCGCTGACATTCGCGCCACAGCTGCTCTCCGACGCGCACCGCGTCCGGGACGCCGCCCGGCTGCGCGGGGGCGCCCACGGGCGGCTGCGGCGGCTCGGCAGGCTCGCGATGCCGATGCTCGAGGGCTCGCTGGAGCGCTCCGTCGACCTCGCGGCCGCGATGGATTCGCGAGGGTACGGGCGCACCACGACCGCCGACCCCCGCGCCCGCAGGCTCACGGTCGGGCTGGTCCTCGCCGGCGCGGTCGGTTGCTGCCTCGGTCTCTACGGGCTGCTGAACGGCACGGCGACGTCGTGGCTCGGCCTGCCGATGCTGGCGACCGGGGTCGCGCTCGCGCTGCTCGGCCTCGTCGCCGGCGGACGGCGGACCGGTCGCACCCGCTACCGCCCCGATCCCTGGGCGCTGCCCGAGGTGCTCGTCGCCGGGTGTGGGATCGCCGCGGCGGCGCTGATGTTCTGGCAGATGCGCGTCGCCCCGCAGACGCTGGTGCTCGGCTCGCCCACCGCGGTGCCGCCGGTCCCCGTGACCGCGCTGATCGGCGTCCTGCTCGCCGCGCTGCCGGCGTTCCTCGCCCCGCCGCTGCCGGCCGGCGGCGCACGGCACGCCGATCGCCGGCGGGCGCTCGCGTCGGAGGCCGCCGGATGATCCGCTTCGAGCAGGTCACCATCACGTACGCCGACGCCGCGGCGCCGGCGCTGGCCGATGTGGACTTCCACATCGCCGAGGGCGAGATGGTGCTCGTCATGGGCAGCACCGGAAGCGGCAAGTCGACCCTGCTGCGGGCGATCAACGGGCTGGTCCCGCACTTCTCGGGCGGCACGCTGCGCGGCCGCGTGCTCGTCGACGGCCGCAGCACGCAGACGCACCGACCCCGCGACCTGGCCGACGTCGTCGGTTTCGTGGGCCAGGACCCGCTCGCCGGGTTCGTCACCGACAACGTCGAGGACGAGCTCGCCTACGGGATGGAGTCGCTCGGGATCAAGCCGCGGGTCATGCGCCGGCGCGTCGAGGAGACGCTGGACCTGCTCGGGCTGGCGGACCTCCGCGGGCGGCCGCTGGCGCATCTGTCCGGCGGCCAGCAACAGCGCGTGGCGATCGGAGCCGTGCTGACCACCCACCCGCGGATCCTGGTGCTCGACGAGCCGACCTCCGCGCTCGACCCGCTCGCCGCGGAGGACGTGCTGGCCACGCTGCAGCGGCTCGTGCACGACCTCGGGATGACCGTCGTCCTGGCCGAGCACCGGCTCGAGCGCGTCGTCCCTCACGTCGACCGCATCATCCACGTCCCCGGGAACGGAGCGCCGGCCCAGATCGGCTCGCCCGCGGAGATCATGGCCCGCACGCCGATCGCGCCGCCGGTGGTGCACCTCGGGCGGATCGCCGGCTGGACGCCGCTGCCGCTGACGGTGCGCGACGCCCGCCGCCGGGCGCACGGGCTGCGCCGGCGCCTGGCGGCGATCGCCCCGCCGATCCACGGGCCGCGCGCGCCCGGAGAGGTCGTCGCAGAGCTGTCGGACCTGGTGGCCGGCTTCCCGCGCCGGCCGGTGCTCCAGGGGGTCGACCTGACGGTCCGCTCCGGTGAGGTCGTCGCGCTGATGGGGCGCAACGGCGCGGGCAAGTCCACGCTCCTGCGCACGATCGCCGGGCTGCACAAGCGCGCGCACGGCACGGTCCGCGCGCCGGAGGTGGGACTGGTGCCGCAGGTCCCGTCGGACCTGCTCTACGCGCCCACCGTCGCCAAGGAATGCGCGCTGGCGGACAAGGACGCCGGAGCGCGGCCCGGCACCACCCGGGCGCTGCTGGATCGGCTCGCGCCGGGCATCGCCGACCGGCACCACCCGCGCGACCTCTCCGAGGGGCAGAAGCTGTGCCTGGCGCTGGCGATCGTCCTGGCGGCGCAGCCGCGGATGCTGCTGCTCGACGAGCCGACCCGCGGGCTGGACTACCTCGCCAAGCAGCGGCTGGTGGCGATCCTGCGCCAGCTCGCGGCCGACGGCCACGGGATCCTGCTCGCCACCCACGACGTCGAGCTTGTCGCCGAGGTGGCAACGAGAGTACTGCTGCTCGGTGACGGCGAGATCGTCGCCGACGGGCCCGTCGCCGAGATCGTGGTCTCGTCGCCGGCCTTCGCGCCCCAGGTCGCGAAGGTGCTGGCGCCGCAGGAATGGCTCACCCCCGGAGACGTCGCAGGTGCCCTGGCGGAGGCCGCGCCGGCGACCGGGCACGGCCGCTCGGTGCCGACGGACGGCCTCGTCACCTCCGCGCAGCCGCGGCGTACGGCCGGCGGTGCGGCGTGAGCGGACCGGCGGTGATCCGGATCAAGCCGGCCGCCGCGCTCACGCTGCTGCTGGCCAGCCTGGTCACCGTCGCGGCGTTCGGCTGGCCGTTCGTGCTGGACGGTGCCACGGCCGCCACGGCGTCCTCGCACAGCACCGACGCGCCGTGGATCTTCGCCGCCGTGCTGCCGCTGCTGGCCGCGATCGTGCTCGCGGAGCTCAACGCCGGCAACATCGACTCGAAGGCGATCGCGCTGCTCGGGCTCCTCTCGGCCGTCGGAGGCGCGCTGCGTGCGCTCTCCCCCGGCATCGCGGGGCTGGAGCCGAGCTTCGCGCTCATCCTGCTCGGTGGGCGGGTCTTCGGCCGCGGCTTCGGCTTCGTGCAGGGCGCGCTGTCGCTGTTCGTCGGGGCGCTGATCACCGGCGGTGTCGGGCCCTGGCTGCCGTTCCAGATGATGACCGCGGGGTGGGTCGGGTTCCTGGGCGGCTGCCTGCCGCGGGCCCGGGGACGCGCGGAGGTCGCGCTGCTCGCGGCCCTCGGTTTCGTCGTCGGGCTGTTCTACGGCGCACTCATGAACCTGTGGTTCTGGCCGTTCGGCTTCTACGGCGACGCGCTGAGCTTCGTCGCGGGTGCCTCCCCGACCCAGAACCTCGAGAACTACGCGCGCTACTACGTGACGACCTCGGCGGTGTGGGACCTCGCCCGAGCCAACTTCACCGTGCTGCTGATCCTGCTGATCGGCAGCCCCGTGCTGCGCGCGCTGCGGCGGGTGTCCCGCCGGGCCGCGTTCGACGCCCCGGTGCGCTTCGTCCCGGACGCGGCATCGGTGGCGACGGAGCCGCGCCGATGACCGGCGCGCAGCCGGCCCCCGGCCCGCTTCGCACGCTGGTCATCGGCGGCGCGCGCAGCGGCAAGTCCCGCGAGGCCGAGCGCCTGCTGGCGACGGCCACCGACGTCACGTACATCGCGACCTCCTACCCGCGGTCCGAGGACCCGGAGTGGGTGCAGCGCGTCGACCTGCACCGCCGGCGGCGTCCGGCGCACTGGACCACCGTGGAGTCGCTCGATCTCGCCGGCCTGCTGAGGGCACACGGCGGCCCGCTGCTCGTCGACTGCCTCACCCTCTGGCTCACCCGCGTCATGGACCGCCACGACGCCTGGGACGACGCGGCGTGGGACCGCACCGGCGCGGCCGCCGTGCAGGCGGAGGTCGACGCGCTCGTGGCGGCCTGGCGGACGACCCGGCGCCGCGTCGTCGCGGTCACCAACGAGGTCGGGCAGGGGCTGGTGCCGGCGCAGGCCTCGCTGCGGCGGTTCCGCGACGAGATGGGCCGGCTCAACGCCGCGATCGCCGCGGAGAGCGACGACGTGCGGCTGGCGGTCGCCGGCCGGATCCTGCGGATCTGACACCCTCCGGAGACCTCGGACCCGCAGTACCACTGTGGTGTCCTGCAGGCGATCGGACGGACCATGAGCAGGTGAGATCACCGTCCAGACCAGCGGATACGCATTACAGACCGGTAGCGCTGACCATGCGCTACCAGGAGGCGACGCGCGCCGCGCAGACCTTCATCAACCGCACCAGCAACGGCAGCCACACCGTCAACCCGTGGCCCGAGGCGGGCCTGCACAACGACGACTACTACGTCCTCACCCTCGTGCCGCCCGGGCCGAACGACCACCTGCTGACCGTGAGCAAGGCGTCCGGCAAGGTCGAGTGGCTACCGGCGCCGCCCTCCGACCCCGATCCTCTGGGCGAATTGTTCCCGGTGGTGGAGGAGCCGGAACCCGATCCGCGCTCCATGTCCTGATCACCAGTTCAGCGGGTTCTTTCGGCTCGGCTGCACCCGCGGTGGCTCGCCCGGCATCTTCGGGTAGTCCGGCGGGAAGCTCAGCTCACCGCCGGGCAGCGTCTCCCACAGGTCCAGCAGCGGCTGCAGCGAGTGGGCGGTGTCCTCGATCGTCGCCCACGCATCGCCGTCGGCGAGCAAGCCCGGCACCGTCGTGAGGTTGAGCTCGCGCGGATCGCGGAGGTCGGCGAGCTGCTCCCAGGTCATCGGCGTGCTCACCGGTGCGCCGGGGCGGGCCCGCAGGCTCCACGCGCTGGCGATCGTCCGGTCGCGGTTGTTCTGGTTGTAGTCGACGAAGATCCGCTCGCCGCGCTCCTCCTTCCACCAGGCGGTGGTCACGCCGCCGTCACGGCGTTCCAGCTCGCGGCCGAAGCCGATCGCCGCGTGCCGCACGTCCTCGAAGGAGTGCTCGGGAGCGATCCGCACGTAGATGTGCACGCCCCGGTTCCCGCTCGTCTTCGGGTAGCCGCGGATGCCGAGCTCCTCGAGCAGCTCGCGGGCCACCGCGGCCACCCGCTGGGCGTCGACGAACGACGTCCCGGGCTGCGGGTCGAGGTCGATGCGCAGCTCGTCCGGATGGTCGACGTCCGGGCGGCGTACCGGCCACGGATGGAACGTCAGCGTGCCCATCTGGGCGGCCCACACGATCGCGGCGGGCTCCGTCGGGCACAGCTCGTCGGCGGCACGCCCGCTGGGGAAGGCGATCCGGGCGGTCTCGACGAAGTCCGGCGCACCGCGCGGCAGCCGCTTCTGGTAGAAGCCGTCGGCGTCCGCGTCCTTCGGCCCCACCGCGAGGCGCATGCCCTCGCGCCAGCCGTCCGGCCAGCGCTCCATCGTCGTGGGCCGCTCGCCCACCGCCGACATCATCGCCTCGCCCACGGTGGCGAAGTACTCGCAGACCTGCAGCTTGGTGATGGCCGGCGTCCGGTCCGTCGCCTCGTACACCACCCGGTCGGGGCTCGAGACGCGAACCTCGCGATCGCCTGCGGTCACGAACGCCGGGGGTGTCTTGGCCATGGCCCCACGGTACGTGACCGGTTGCGGCGCGCGGCGGCCCGCGACGGCCCCGGCGATCGACGTACCGTGGAGGCATGACCGAGATCCAGCAGCCCCGAGTCAGCAAGACCGACGAAGAGTGGCGCGCGCAGCTGTCCCCCGACGAGTACGCCGTGCTGCGCCAGGCCGCCACCGAGCGCCCGTACACCGGCGAGTACACCGACACCGAGACCGAGGGCGTCTACAGCTGCCGCGCCTGCGGCGCCGAGCTGTTCCGCTCGGACACGAAGTTCCACAGCCACTGCGGCTGGCCGAGCTTCTACGCGCCGTCCGACAGCGACGCCGTCATCCTCAAGGAGGACAGCTCCCTCGGCATGCGCCGCGTCGAGGTGCTCTGCGCGAGCTGCCATTCGCACCTCGGGCACGTCTTCCACGGCGAGGGCTACGGCACGCCGACCGACGACCGCTACTGCATCAACTCGATCTCGATGACCCTCGCCCCCCGGCAGTAGCCTACGGCAGGCGCTCGATGAGGTCGCTCATCTCGCGGCGCCGCCCGGTGTAGAACGGCGTCTCCTCACGCACGTGCCGCCGGGCGGTCGCCGCACGCAGGTCGCGCATCAGGTCGACGATGTCGTGCAGCTGGTCGCTCTCGAAGGCGAGGATCCACTCGTAGTCGCCGAGCGCGAACGAGGAGACCGTGTTGGCCCGGACGCCGCCGTACGGGCGGGCCATCTGGCCGTGCTCGCGCAGCATGTGGCGGCGCTCGGCGTCGGGCAGCAGGTACCACTCGTAGGAGCGGATGAACGGGTACACGCAGATGTGATCCCGCGACACCTCGTCGGCGAGGAACGCCGGCAGGTGGCTCTTGTTGAACTCGGCCGGCCGGTGCAGCGCGACCTGCGACCAGACCGGCTGCAGGTGCTCACCGAGGTCGGACCGGCGGACCTGCTGGTAGAGGTCCTGCAGCGCCTCGGTGGACGGCGCGTGCGACCAGATCATCAGCTCGGCGTCGGCCCGGAAACCGGACACGTCGTACACGCCGCGGACCTGCACGTCGTCCTTCTTCAGCGCGGACGCGAACAGCTTGTCGATCTGCTTCGCGGCCTTCGACCGTGACGTCCTCAGCTCGCGCAGGGACGGTGACACCTTGAACACCGACCACATCGCGTAGCGCAGCGTCTCGTTGAGCTCCTTGATGCGCTGAGCCTTGAGGTTGCCGGCGTGCTCGGGCTTGCCGTCCTCGCCGAGCCGGAACTCCGTGGTGGTGGCGTCGTCCGCCATGTCACTCATCTCCTTCGATGTCACGCAGCACCTTGTCGGCTGCGCTTCGCGCACTGTTGAGGCATCCGGGAATCCCGACGCCGTCGTAGGTGGCCCCGGCGACCGCGAGCCCCCGGACCTGCTCGACGGCGGACCGGATCCGCCGGACTCGGTCGAGGTGACCGACGTCGTACTGCGGCAACCCGCCCGCCCAGCGCTGCACCAGGGCGTCGACCGGCTCACCGGAGATGCCGGCCAGGATCGCGAGGTCGTGGCGAGCCAGCGCGACCAGCTCGTCGTCGGTGCGCTGCAGCACGTGCTGCTCGCCCAGCCGGCCGATCGACGCGCGGACGATGAACAGGTCCTCCTCCGCGACGTGCGGCCACTTGTTGGTCACGTACGTCGCCGCCTTCACCGCGGTGCCCTCGCTGACCGGTACCAGGATGCCGCTGCCCGTCGGAGCCGGCGCGGCCAGATCCCCCTTGCGGTAGGCGATCGCGACGACCGCCATGCTCGAGACCTGCACCGCGGCCAGCTCGGCGGCCGCCTCGGGGGCGACGCCGTCGAGCAGCCGGGTCGCCTTCTGCGGCTGGGTCGCCACCACCGCGGCGCGGGCCCGCACCCGTCG